>NZ_JBUDPI010000271.1:0-5221 GCF_054919635.1 Halochromatium sp.
TTGGCGCTTTCCCAGGCCATGATGCCACCCTTGAGGTTATAGACCTCGTTGAAACCAGCCTTGCGCAGGACCTGACAGGCCGCTTGCGACTGCGAGCCAGATCGGCAGTTCACGATTACCGGCCCGTCCTTGTAACGCGACAGCGCCCCGGTCTGTTTCTTGAAGCCATTCATCGGGACGTTAACCGCATTGATGATGTGGCCCTTGGCAAAATCCGCAGCGGGTCGAACGTCGATCACGGTGGCGTCGCGTTGATTGATCATCGTGGTCGCGGTGCTGGCGTCGACCGAGCCCTTCTCGCCCACGATCAGCGAGAAGGTCAGTAGACCGAGGATGACGCCTAGGGCGGCGAATAGCACCCAGTGGTTTCCGACAAATTCAAGAAGCATGGGGAGGATGTGAACTGTGGCATGGCCAAAGCGCCGCAGGAGCAGACTCGATGCGGAACACTGTAATCAGCCGCCAAGTATAAGGGGCTATCCGCTCAACGTCACGCGGCGCAGCTGCTTAGGCCTCGGATTCCGGGCCCATTGCGGTCGCTTGGAGACGCGACGTTAGGGCGTCCGGCTGCAGAAGACCTCGCGCATCATGCCGATCAGACGAAGGGTTCGGCTATCGCCGACTCGATAATAGACCCGATTGGCATCCTTGCGTGCGGCGAGGATACCCTTGTCACGCAGGATCGCGAGATGCTGCGATATATTGCTCTGGGAGGTGCCGACATGGTCAACGATGTCCTGCACGCTGACCTCCTCGTCGCCCAGGGTGCAAAGGATCTTCAGCCGTAGCGGATGAGACATGGCCTTCAGCGATCGTGAGGCGCGCTCAATATCGGCGTCATCGGCAAACAGCTCGAGCTCGGAAAACTCGAGTCCAGGACTCCCCGGTTCTTCATGCTCATGCTCATGCTCGAGCGTTCGGCCCGCGCCCTCCACCTGCTCCAGCAACTGTTCTTCTCCCGCCATGACGTCGGCCCATATATCAACGCTTCATAAATCGATGATAAACCTTTCCAGAGGTCTGGCAAGTCCTCATTGGTGGGGGCCTTTTCTCGCTGCGAGATGCGGCCACCCCCCCGAACAGCCAGCCGAGCAGCCAGCCCAGCAGCCAGCCGACCAGCCGGCCGTCCGCCCCAGTGGTCTCCTTGGTGCGGCCTTGCTGTGTTGCTCGGCGCTCGCGCTTCCAACGGCCGCGATGGCCGACGACAGCGTCACATCGCTGCCGGCCCACGAGCGGGCCGAGACACCAACGACGAGCGCCGCGCCGAATGCCGCCAAAAAGGCCGAGTCGAGCGCGCCCGACCCAGAGGGAGATCAAAACCGAGAGCAGGGCCGGGAAGAGCAGGGCCGAGCCATGGGCGCAGACCAGGACGTCGATCCGGTGCTCCAGCGCCAAGCCGAGCTTCAGCAGTTGCAGGCCCGCCTCGCCGAACTGCGAGCCAGCATCGCCGACCATCTCCAGTATCGGGATGCGCTACAAGCGGAGCTGAAGCAGTTCGAGCAAGACATCGACGGGCTCTCGAGGGCCGGCCATCAACTACAGGCCATGGTCGAGGTGCAGCGCGAGTCGGTTGCAGCCACCCGGACTCGGCTGCAGGCAGTCCGCGGTGAGCTTAGCCAGGTGCGCAGGGATCTGGCGGACCTGGTGCGGGCTGCCTACGCGATGGGGCGAGGTGATCAGGTCCGCTTAATGCTCGGTCAGGATGACCTGCACCGAACGGAACGGCTGTTGGGTTATTATCAGGTCGTCGGTGATCGACGCGCGGCGCGGGTAGAAGAGATTCGCCGGCTCGAAACCGCATTGCAACGCCTTGAGCAGCGTGAGCGAGACGAGGCGACGCGGCTCGCGCGGTTGGCCGCACGCCAAGACGAGACCCGCCTGCGCTTGGCGAGCGCTTCACGGGCGCGTCAGCTGATCCTCGCCGATTTGGACGAATCCATTGCGGCGGAGCAGCATCGCGCCTCGGCGCTCGCAGCGGATGCACAAGCCATGCGCGCACTGATCGAGCGACTCAAGCGCGAGGCCGAGATCGCCGACGAGGCCGAGCTGAGTCAGGTCCCGATCAGTGAGCTGCGCGGTGAATTGGGTTGGCCACTATCAGGCACTCGGGTCTTACGCAGCTTCGGCGAGGGTCGCGAGCAAGGTGCCTTACATGCCGATGGCGTCTTGCTGGCGGCGCGCCCTGGCGACGAGGTGCGCGCGGTTCATCATGGTCGTGTGGCCTATGCCGGGTGGCTGCGCGGCTTTGGCATGCTGATCGTGATCGATCACGGTGACGGCTATATGTCGATCTACGGACACAATCAGGCGCTGATGAACGAGGTCGGCGAGTGGGTCGCCGCCGGAGACCTAATCGCCCTAGCCGGCAGTAGCGGTGGGGACGAACAGCATGGGCTCTACTTTGCGATCCGCCATGACGGACGCGCCATCGACCCCGCCCGCTGGTGTCGAGCCGCGCGCGGATGAACGCGCGGATGATCGCGCCAGAGGGCTGTCGGGAACGCCATCCACAAAACACCCTCAATAGCATTGACCCAATCAGACCAGTAACCCAGGTCGGCAACCAGCACAGCAACCAGCAACAGCAACCGGAACACAACAGTCGGGCTGCGCAGCACGCCCCCAGGACCGCTACATGATCAAACGCCAGCCAGCCGCTCTCGCCCTCTTCTGTCTCTGCTCACTCTGCTACTTACCCAGCCTCTGGGCACAGCCGCCGGCTGCGCCGAACACGGACACCGACTCGGGCACAGCGCCGGCCAACGACAGCGATACCCAAGCTCCCGCCGAAGCCGGCCCACCGGGCACGGTCCCGGCGACCGTGCCGCCTGCTGTGCAGCCACCACCACCCGGCTTCAAGCCGACCGGTACCCGCCCAGAGCCAAGCATCGAAGAGGTGCAGAAGGCGGTCCAGGCTGCCTTGTCTGAGCTCGAGCAGGAGGAGCCCGAGGGACTGCCGCTCGATGAGCTACGTGTGTTCGCCGAGGTCTTCGGCCGCATCAAGAGCGACTATGTCGAGCAGGTCGACGATCGCGAGCTCCTCTCAAGCGCGATCCGCGGCATGCTCGGCGGCCTTGACCCGCACTCGGCCTATCTCGACCCCGATCAATTCGAAGACCTGCAGGTTGGCACCACGGGTGAGTTTGGCGGACTCGGCATCGAGGTCGGCATGGAAGACGGCTTCGTCAAGGTCATCGCGCCGATTGACGACACGCCAGCTCAGCGCGCAGGCATCCAGGCCGGCGATCTCATCGTTCGCATCGACGACAAGCCGGTCAAGGGCATGAGTCTCAGCGATGCGGTCGAGCTGATGCGGGGCGAGCCCGGGAGCAACATCCAGCTGACCCTGACCCGCGACGGCGAGCCGAAGCCATTGAGCGTCAAGCTTGAGCGCGCGGTGATCAAGGTTGCCTCGGTCAAGCACCGGATGCTCGAGCCCGGCTTCGGCTACCTGCGCATCGCCAACTTCCAGGCCCGCACGACCGAGGACCTCGTCGAAGCGGTTGACAAGCTCAAGCGCGAGAACGATGGGCCATTGAAAGGCGTCGTCCTCGACCTGCGCAACAACCCCGGCGGCGTCCTCAATACCGCGGTCGGCGTCAGCGATGCCTTCCTCGAGGAGGGTCTGATCGTCTACACCGAGGGTCGGCTTGAGGATGCCAAGCTCGAGTTCCGCGCTGGCCCTGATGACGTCCTTGAGGGGGCGCCGCTTGTGGTCTTGGTCAACGGCGGCAGTGCGTCGGCCTCCGAGATCGTCGCTGGCGCCCTCCAAGACCAGCGTCGCGCCCTAATCATGGGTAACGAGACCTTTGGCAAGGGCTCGGTCCAAACCATCATCCCGGTCGATGAGCGCACGGCGCTCAAACTGACCACGGCGCGCTATTACACCCCATCGGGCCGCTCGATTCAGGCACTAGGCATCGTGCCCGATATCATCCTCGAGCGCGGCAGCCTCACCTTGGCTTCCGATCCTGACTTGGCGCCGATCAAAGAGGCCAACCTGATGCGCCACCTTGAAGATGGTAATGGCGAAAACGGCAATGGCGACAGCGATGCCGACGCCGCGGACCAGTCCGGAGCCAAGGATCCTGGCGCCGACAAGACTGATGCTGACACCGGGGCCGCAGACACCAAGCCCCTGGCGACCAAGGACTATCAGCTCTCCGAGGCACTTAATGTGCTCAAGGGGCTGGACATCTTGAGCCGTGCACCGGACGCTGGCGAGGCGCAACGCGCAACGGGTGACAGCGCTGGTGACGAAGCTGGCGAAAATACTGGCGACCAAGCTGGCGACGACGCTGACGCCCCATCTGGCAGCCAGCCCGGCGATCAGCCCACGGATCAGCCCACGGATCAGCCCAAGGATCAATCCGGCCCGGCTACCGATGATCAGCCCGCGCAATGAATCGACCCTAGGACCCTGGCCGTCAACCTCTTCCCGAGCTGAGCGTCACTGTCAGGCGATCATCGGGAAGTAGAAGGTAGACGGCTACTAGGCCTGCAACCACTGGGAGGATCAGATGCTACCTGTGCTCGTTCCGCTTGCTCCAGGCTGCGAAGAGCTGGAGGCCGTGACCATCATCGACCTACTGCGCCGAGCCGAGATCGAGGTCATCGTTGCTGGACTGGAGCCCGGCCCCGTCCGCGGGAGCCGCGGCACGGTGCTCGTGCCGGACGTCGATCTTGACGATGTCGCCGACGACGACTTCGAGATGGTGGTCCTGCCTGGCGGTCAGCCCGGCGCCACCCATCTCGATCGCGACACCCGTATCCATGATCTCCTGGCGCGTCAGGCCGCGACAGATCGCTGGAGCGCGGCGATCTGTGCGGCACCCGCCGTGTTGGCGAGCACCGGTCTGCTCGATGGCCGCTCTGCGACCAGCTTCCCTGGTGCTATCGATCCCGAGCGCTATCCCGAGATCAGGCTGCTGGAGCAGCCGGTGGTGATCGACGGCAAGGTTGTCACCTCCCGTGGGCCTGGCACGGCGATGGACTTCGCGCTGCAGCTGATCGAGCTCCTGATCGACGCCGAGCGTCGCGCTGCGGTCGAGGCAAAGCTGATGCGACCTAGTTGAGAGTCAGGTGAGCTCCAGTTGAGAACCAATTGATGGACGAGCTTGGCTTCGCCGCCTCGCCTAATGGCTGGCCTATTGACCTGTCAATGACCCGGCCAGCTGACCCGCTAGCTGCCTGGGCCGTCGGCTGGCCCGCTGATTGGCCC
>NZ_JBUDPI010000272.1:0-5199 GCF_054919635.1 Halochromatium sp.
TGGCTGGCACTGCGCGGCAGCAAGGCCAGTACCAGCACCAGCAGCAGCGTTGAGACCAGCTCGACGGCGAGCTGGGTCAACGCCAGATCCGGGGCCGAGAAATGGACGAAGGCGAGGCTGACGATCAGGCCGATCACACCGGTTAGCACCACGGCCAAGACCCGTCGGGCGTGCTGCCGCAGCAGCGTAAAGGTCGCTGTCACCAGCAACACCGCCGCGGCCATGCTGACGATATCGATCGGCATCGCCAGCATCGACGCATCGGGGGCGTCGCTCGCCAGTGTGGCAGCGGTTGGTGGCGCGGTGTTTGGCGCCTGAGCGACCGCTAACCCGGTCAGCGGCTGAGCCGCGAGCCAGCCCAGGATGCCAAGTCCTACGGCGGCGCTCAGCAGCCAGAGCGTCGAGCGTTGCAGCGAGGTCGGCTGTAGCCAGGGCTGCAACCGCCGGCCGAGCACCATTAAGCGCGCACTGAGCTGCCGAAAGAGGCGCTCGGCACTCCAGTTGGGGAGACGGCGCTCCTGAGCGATGAACAGCGGCCTTCGGCGTGCATAGAGGAGGACGCCACCAGCGAGCGCCAGACCGCTCATCAGGAACGCCGGCGAGAGACCATGCCAGATCCTGAGATGGAAATCGGGCAGGTCGCCCAGGATGCCGACGACACCGAGCTGCAGGATGGGCTCGATGGTCTGCTGCGGGAGCACGCCGACAACCACACAGAGCGCCGCCAGCACCTCGACCGGCAGGCGCATCCAGTCTGGTGGCTCATGCGGCGGATAGCGCAGCGTCGGGTCGGCTGCCGGATAGGGACCATTGAAGAAGGTGTCGTGGATGAAGCGCAACGAGTAGGCGACCGAGAGCACACCGCCGAGCGTGGCCGCCACGGGCAGCAATGCCTTCAACAGCAGGGGCCACTCGGCCATGCGCACGGAATGCAAGGTCTCGGAGAAGAACATCTCCTTGCTCAAGAAGCCATTCAGCAAGGGCACTCCAGCCATGGCCGCGGCGGCGATCATCGCCAGCCCGCCAGTGACGGGGAGATAGGCGTAGAGACCGCGGAGCCGACGCAGATCCCGACTACCGGTCTCATGATCGATGATGCCGGCGGCCATGAATAACGAGGCCTTGAAGACGGCGTGGTTAACCAGGTGAAAGAGACCAGCGACCGCTCCGAGCGACGTGCCGAGCCCGAACAAGAAGGTGATCAGCCCCAGGTGACTGATCGTCGAATAGGCCAAGAGCCCCTTAAGATCCTGCTGAAACAGCGCCGCATAGGCACCGAAGACGAAGGTTGTGAGACCGAGACCGCCGACCAGCGGAAACCAGGGCGTGCTCTCGGCAAAGACCGGGAAGAGTCGCGCCAGCAGGAAGACACCGGCCTTGACCATGGTCGCCGAATGCAGATAGGCCGAGACCGGTGTCGGTGCAGCCATGGCTGCTGGTAGCCAAAAATGGAAGGGCACCTGCGCCGACTTGGTCGCGACCCCGAGCAGGATCAGCACGAGGATCGGCAGCAGGAGCGGATCGGCGCGGACCTGCTCGCCGGCGCCGAGCACCTCAGTGAGCGATAAGCTGCCGACCACCGAGCCGAGCAGCAGGAAACCAGCGAGCAGCGCAAGGCCGCCGCTGGCGGTCACCAGCAAAGCGATGCGCGCCCCGCGGCGTGCCTCGGCCGATGTTGGGTCGTAGCCGATCAACAGGAACGACAACAGGCTTGTCAGCTCCCAGAAGATCAACAGCAATAGGAGGTTGTCCGCCATGACCAGGCCGAGCATTGCGGCCTGGAACAACAACATGAGCGTGAAGAAACGCCCACGAGGGGCCTTGTCGGGCAGGTAGTAGCGTGCATAGAGGCTGACCAGCAGCCCAATGCCCGCAACCAGTAGCACCATGAGCAGGGCTAGGCCGTCGAGCCGCAGCGCTATGTCCAGGCCCAAGGCCGGTAGCCAAGACAGGCCTACCTGTGGGACCAGGCCGGCGGCAACGCCCGACAGGTTCATGAGTGCTGCCGCCAGCGTCACGATCCCAGCGCCGGCGGCCAGTACCGAGGGTGCACGCTCCGCCACCCGCTGGACGGGTACTGCCAGCAGGGCCCCTAGCAGCGGCGCGGCGATGATCACCAACAGCGTCATGGTCGATCACGACAGCTCGCACCGCACCGCCACCGTTGATGCTTATCCAGTCCTATCGACACACGCGGTGACCGCTTAGTGTGTTGGCAGAGAGACCTCTTCGAGCACCTCGCCGCTGAGCTGGGTTTGATCAGAGCGGGTCGCGAGATCGCCGAGCGAGACGACACCGACACTGCGCTCATCGCGGTCGACCACGATCAAGCGGCGGATCTGCTTCTGCTCCATCAGCTTGGCAGCTTCCTCGACGTCATCGTCGACATAGCGGAGCTCCACCCCACTGGTCATGAGGCGGGAGACCGGCGTCTCGGGATCGATCCTGTCGGCGAGGCCGCGGGTGACGATATCGCGATCCGTTAAGGTGCCGACGATCTGGTTCTCTTCCAGGACCGGCAGCATTCCGATGTCGTGCTCGCGCATCATGCGAGCGGCATCGATCATCGACGCGTTATGGCCGATGTACTCGAGCTGAGGTGTCATCACGTCTTGGAGTTGCATCGATTGTGCTCCTCTGGTTGCGCTGAATGCTGGGACAAGGCTCGCCCCAATCGTCGACCTGACTCTGCAATGCCAATGCCAGCCATTGCAGCAAAGCGTGGCTCATGGCCTCGGCAGGGTCCGGACCGATGGTGGCGCAAGGCCGATGCCAATGCTGCTGCCAGTGATTCGCGTGCGGCACCGACCGTTGCAGCGGCGGCCAGGCGGAAAACAGCTTGGGCCACAGCTTGGGCTAGCCAGAGCTTGCCAACGGCTGCGCTCGAGAATCGGCTTACCGCCGCCGCCTTGGCCAAATACCCCAGTCTGGTGGATTTGCACCTGGTTGGAGCCTTAGTCAGGCCGCTGTTGCCCTGCTGATTCTCGGCTCGTTGGCCCGCGCTCTTGCTGGCAAGGATGCTGCACGGCAACTGGGAGATCAGGCCGTAGGGCAAGAGCATGCACCCACAGCAACATCGGCAGCCAGCATCCCAAACAGCATCCGGATCAGACGGGGACGACCAGCAGAGCAATGCCGCCGGCGGCTCGGGGTCGAGCCTCGAGCTGCAGCCGGACGAGCTCGATCGCATCGCCTGGCACGCATTAGACGGCGCCAGGGCCGCGGAGTGTCTTGTCAGTCCAGATCAAGGGTTGAGCATGGATGAGGTCGGTCGTCGCCGAAGCCGTTTCGGAGCCAACCGCCTGCCCGAAGAACATCCGCCCGGATTGGTGCAGACCTTCTTCCGTCAGTTCGCGAACCCCTTGATCTATATCCTGTTGGCAGCCGCGCTGGCGTCGGTATTCATCGGTGCCCTTGCTGATGCCGCCTTCATCGGTGCCGTGCTGCTACTGAACGCCATCATTGGCACCGTTCAGGAGAGTAAGGCCGAGTCCAGCGCCCAAGCCCTGAAGTCGATGATGACGGTTCGCAGCCGCGTGCTGCGCGATGGTCGTGAGCAAGCCGTGGACGCCGAGGACCTGGTGCCTGGGGATCGGGTTCGGCTCGGCGCTGGCGATTCGGTGCCCGCTGATCTGCGCTTGTTGGAGGCTGAAGACCTGCGCGCCGATGAGTCGCTGCTGACGGGCGAGTCGATCCCCGTTGAGAAGGATGCGCAGGCGAGCGTCGACGAGGAGGCCGGGGTCGGCGAACGCCAAACCATGTTGCATGCCGGCACCGACGTGCCTGATGGTCGGGCGTTGGGCCTTGTCTGCCGCATTGGTCAGGCCACCGAGGTCGGCCGCATCGCCCGTTCGTTGTCCGGAGCCGGCGATACCGAGCCGCCACTGGTGATCAGGCTGCGCGCGCTGACGCGCCGGATTGCGCTGGTTGTGTTGGGCGCCGTCGCCCTCTTGGTGGTTGGCCAGCTGCTGCGCGGTGCCGGTCTCACCGAGATCTTCTTCTTTGCCGTGGCCTTGTCGGTGTCAGCGATCCCGGCTGGTCTGCCGGTCGCGATCACCGTGGCCCTATCGATGGGGCGGCACCGGATGGCTGAGCGTAATGTGATCGTGCGTCGGCTGCCCGCGGTCGAGGGGCTTGGAACCTGTACGCTGATCGCGAGCGACAAGACCGGCACCCTGACCGCCAACGAGCTCACCATCACTCGCATGGCGCTGCCGACCGGTGGTCGGGTCCGTGTCGAGCCCAGCAATGATGGCGATGGCGACCTGCTGCGTCCCGACGATAAAGGGGACGATAAAGGGGACGATAGCGAGAAGGCCGTAAACGATAATGCGCTCGACGAGGAGACCGAAGCGGCGGTGCATCGTCTCGCAAGCACCGGCGTGCTGTGCAACGAGGGTGAGCTGCGTGAGACCGAGGAAGGCGGGATCGAGGCCGTTGGTGACACCGTCGACGTGGCCTTCCTGGTGCTCGGTCGACGACTGGGATTGACGCGCAATGAGCTACTGCAACGTCAACCGGAACAGGCGCGGGTGCCGTTCAAGTCCAAGCGGCGCCTCGCCGCCACCTTCAATCAGGGTGAGGACGGTCTCGAGGCCCATGTCAAAGGCGCGGCTGAGGCCGTGCTGCCGCTCTGCGCGGAGACCGACGACCTTCAGGCCCAGGTCGACGATCTCAGTGGCCGTGGCTTCCGCGTCCTCGCTGTGGCTGCCGGCGCGGTCGATGGAGAGGCGGATGAGGCCGCCCAAAGGCTCGAGCAGGGGGAGCTCGGCGGGCTGAGGTTGCTCGGTCTGGTTGGCTTGATCGATCCGCTGCGCCCAGAGGTGCCCGATGCGGTTCGTCGGTGCCACGAGGCTGGCGTTGGGGTGCGCATGATCACTGGCGATCATCCCGCCACGGGCCTGAGCATCGCCCGTGAGCTCGGTATCGCCGGGGATGGCGACGAGGCCGTGACCGGCGCCGAGATTCGCTCGTTGATCGATACCGATCGACAGGCTGGTGAAGCGGGACAGGCCGACGATGCCAATGCCAATGCCGACGACGGCTTGCGTCTCGGCCGTGCGCCGGTCTACGCCCGCGTCGAGCCTGATCAAAAGACCAGCATCGTTGGAGCCCTGCAAGCGCAAGGCCACTACGTTGCCGTGACCGGCGACGGGGTCAACGACGCACCGGCGCTACGCAAGGCCAACATCGGCGTCG
>NZ_JBUDPI010000273.1:0-5175 GCF_054919635.1 Halochromatium sp.
TCAATATCGAGTTCGATGCCGACTTTCGCATCCTGCGCGGCGACGAAACCCGCTGGCTGCGCGCCGTGGCACGCAGCGTCCGCGATCGGCACGGCCAAGCGATCAAGATGATCGGCGTGAACTGGGACATCACCGACTCACGCCGCGCTCAGGAGCGCATCGCGCGCAGCGAGGCGCAATTCCGCGGCGCCTTCGAGATCGCCCCCAACGGCATGGCCCTAGTCGACGGCCAAGGCCGCTGGCTAAAGGTCAATCAGGCCCTCTGCGATATCCTCGGCTACAGCGCCGATGAGCTGCTTGCGCTCGATTTCCAGTCGATCTCGGACCCGGAGGGACTCGAGGAGGATTTCAAGTATCTGGATGCGCTGCTCTGCCGGCGGGCCGAAGAGATCCAGTTCGAGAAATACTATATCCATAAGCAGGGCCATCGCATCCCAGCGCTGCTCAGCGCCTCGGCCGTGAGGGATGCGCAGGGCGAGCTCTCATTCGTCGTCGCGCACATCCTGGATCTCACCGAGCGGCGCGCCAGCGAGGCTGCGCTACTGGCCGCGAAGGAGGCCGCCGAGGCAGCCAATCGCGCCAAAGGCGAGTTCCTGGCCAACATGAGCCACGAGATCCGCACCCCGCTCAACGCCATGATCGGGCTCACGGACCTGACCCTCGGCACCAGACTCGACGCCCGCCAGCGCGATTATCTGGAGAAGGTGCGCCAAAGCTCAGGCGCCTTGCTCGACATCCTCAACGATATCCTCGACTACTCCAAGATCGAGGCCGGTCATGTCGAGCTCGCCTCGCGCCAGTTTCAGCTCCGCGATCTGCTCGATCAGCTCACAGCGCTGTTTCAGTCGACGGTTGAGGCCAAGGGCCTCGATCTCCTCTATCGGGTCGCACCCGAGGTCCCGCGTCAGCTCATCGGCGACCCGATGCGCTTGGGGCAGGTCCTGAATAACCTGGTCGGCAACGCCGTCAAGTTCACCGAGCAAGGCCGTGTCCAGCTTGACGTCTCGGTGATCGACGAGCAGGACGCAGGGGTCAAGCTGCGCTTCTGCGTCCAGGATACCGGCATCGGCATTGCGGCAGGCACCCTCGAGCATCTGTTTCAGGCCTTCACCCAAGCCGATGGCTCGATCACCCGCCGCTATGGCGGCACGGGCCTGGGCCTCAGTATCAGTCAGCGTTTGGTCTCGATGATGGGGGGCCGGATCATGGCTGAAAGCAGCGAGGGCGAAGGCAGCCGATTCCAGTTCACCGTTCGGTTTCCGTTGCCCGACGCTGACTGGCAACGCAGCGGAGCACGGCCCCCCGGGCTCGCGCAAAGCCGAATCCTGCTGGTTGGCAAAGAGCCGCACACAACCCGCATCCTCAGTGAGATCCTGCAATCCTGGCATCTGCCGCTTACCACGGTTGCCGATTGTGCCGAGGCACGCCAGCAGATCGCCCGCACCGCCGAAGCCGGCAGCCCGATCGATCTGATGCTACTCAATGCCACACCCTGTCTCGACTGCCGCTCTTGCCCAGCTGCAGAAGCGCCAGTCTCGACCAGCGGCCTACCGCATCGCACCTTCGGCGAGCCGGCGACACCAGTCATCCTGATGGTGACACACCTGGAGCAGACGCGACTGCTCGAGCGTAGCTCGGCAAGCACATTGCCGCGCTTCCTCACCAAGCCGGTGACCACCTCGACCCTCTTCGATGCCCTTGCCAGCGTCACCAGTAGCGGGCCCCACCGACCGACGGGCACCGAGCCCGAGCTGCAGCTCGACAGGAACCCCCTTCAAGGACGCTGCATCCTCGTCGCCGAGGACAACCCGGTCAATCAGATCGTTGCCGAAGAGATGCTAAAGCGCTTCGGTGCCCGCGTGCTCATTGCCGACGACGGCCGCGAGGCCGTCGAGCTGGCGTTGCAGCACAACGTCGACGCTGTCCTGATGGATCTGCAGATGCCAGAGATGGACGGCTTCGAGGCCACCATCAATATCCGCACGCACAAGCCGATGCTCCCAATCATCGCCTTGACCGCTGCAGCACTCGAGCGCGACCGCGAGCGCTGCCTCAGCGCTGGCATGAACGATCACCTCGGCAAACCGGTCTCGTCGGCGCAGCTCCTCACTATGCTGAGCCATTGGCCGCCCCCCGAGCCAGCGTTTGACTCCGCGCCAGCGCAGGCAACCGCCCCAGCCGAGGACACGCCCTGGACCGACCCGCAAGCACTCAATGAGTTGCGCCGGCTCATCGCCCACAACGACTATGTTCCGCCGGCGATCCTGGCCAACCTGCGTCGTCAGGCCGGTCCCGCGACGCAGCTGGTCTTGAGTAAGATTGAGCAGGCGCTTGCTCGCTTCGATTACGACGCAGCGGGGCGCGCCCTAGACGAGCTGCCCAGCCTATCCTCGTCGAGCCCCGCCAATTAGGCAGCAGCGGAAGTGCCGCCAGCGAAAGACAACAACTCGATGAATGCCAAGGCGTCCGTACTGATCGTCGACAACACCCCGGCGAACATTCAAGTCCTTGCCGAAGCATTAACCGCCGACTATCGGGTCCGGGTCGCCAGCCAAGGGGCCAAGGCCCTCGAGATCGCCCGGTCTACAGACCCGCCTGACCTCATCCTGCTCGATGTGATGATGCCCGAGATGGATGGCTACCAGGTCTGTCAACAACTCAAGGCCGATGAGCGCACGAACGGCATTCCGGTCATCTTCGTCACCGCCAAGAGCGGCATCGAGGACGAGGCCCATGGTCGCGACCTGGGCACGGTCGACTACATCAATAAGCCGTTCCACCTGCCCGTGGTGCGCGCCCGGGTCAAGGCCCACATCAACCTGAAGCTCAAGACCGACCTGCTCGAGAATCTCGCTCAGATCGACGGCCTGACCTATATCCCGAACCGGCGTCGGTTCGATCAACTGTTCGCGCAGGAATGGGCACGGATGGGTCGCGAGAACAAGCCCTTGGCGCTGTCGATGATCGATGTCGACCATTTCAAGGCCTACAACGATCACTACGGCCATGGTGCCGGCGACGACTGCCTGCGTCAGGTCGCAGCCGCACTGCAGCGTACCCTGCAGCGGCCGGCCGACCTTGCCGCGCGCTACGGCGGCGAGGAATTGGTCTTAGTGCTCCCCAATACCAACGGCCCTGGCGCCTGCACCATCGCCGAGCGCGCCCGGCTCGAGATCGCGGCCGCGGGCTTAGCCCACGCCTACTCCCCGACCGCAGACCACATCACCGTCAGCATTGGCGTCGCCGCAGCGGAGGTCCCGGCCGGTGATCCACAACGCTTGCTCGCCGCCGCTGACCAGGCGCTCTACCAAGCCAAGCGCGACGGCCGCAACCGTTGCTGCACGGCCCCCTGCCCAGGGTAAAGGGCCATTCAGCCTAGGTTCCCAGCGGCTCGCATCCGACCTCAAGGCTCAACGGGCGACAGACGCTCAAGCAGCTGATCCCAGCGGATCACCACGCCCTCAAGCACCGCGACGGGCGTCTCACCGCCAAGCTCGAAGACATCGGGCTTGCCGTATCCGTCTTGATCGAGCCGATAGATGGTGAGCACCCGGTCGACCGGATGCACCAGCCAGTACTCGCGCACGCCGGCGCGCTCATAGACGCGCAGCTTGCGCACCTGATCATGGCTCGCGGTCCCCGGCGACAGCACCTCGACGGCCAGGTCCGGCGCCCCGCGTACCCCGCGCCGATCGGTCTTGGTGGCATCGCAGACCACCAGCACATCGGGCTGCACCACGGTATCGATCTGCTCGTCCGCCTCGTCGGCTTTTGGCAGGCGCACATCGACCGGGGAGACATAGGCGCGACAACGACGGTCGCCAAGGGCCTGCCGCAGCTGATAATAGATCTCTCCAACAATGTCCTGATGGTCTAACGTCGGCGCCGGCGTCATCAGATAGGCAACGCCATCGATCAGCTCATAGCGCAGATCCTCCGGCCAGCTCAGATACTCGCCGTAGGTATGGTAGTCAGTATCCCGCTGCGGTAAGCCCATGCGTCTGTCTCCATTGCGATCATGAGTCGTTAGTCGGAAGCACATGATGTCGGCCGGCCGGTCTGTAATCAATCGACAAGCCCCAAGCCAGCGGCAGCGCTGCGATTGTCTGAGCGTTACCCAGGCAACAATCCATTGTCGCAAGCCCGACATCAAGGCTCCGCGGATATCAAGAATCCTTTTTCGATCAATCCATTAAGAGCTACCCTACTCAAGGCCCAAGATTTGCTTAACGATACCGTAATGCGGATTCTCAATCGCACCGCTCGGCGCCCGATCAGGGCCGACAGCCGCCTTCAACTCGAGCCTGGAGTCAGACCATGTGGGACTACTCGGATACCGTCAAAGAGCACTTCTTCAACCCGCGCAACGCCGGCGCCATTGCTGACGCGAACGCCATTGGCGAGGTCGGCTCACTCTCCTGCGGCGATGCGCTGCGCCTGACCCTAAAGGTCGACCCAGCGAGCGAGACCATCCTCGACGCCGGCTTCCAGACCTTCGGCTGCGGCTCGGCGATCGCCTCCAGCTCAGCGCTGACCGAGATCATCAAGGGCATGACGCTCGATCAGGCCCTTGAGGTCAGCAACCAGGACATCGCCGACTATCTTGACGGTCTGCCGCCCGAGAAGATGCACTGCTCGGTGATGGGTCGCGAAGCCCTGCAATCGGCGATCGCCAACTACCGCGGCGAGGTCTGGAGCGACGATCACGAAGAAGGTGCAATGATCTGTAAGTGCTTTGCCGTCGACGAGGTGCTGATCGAGGAGACCATCCGCGCAAACAACCTCAGCAGCGTTGAAGAGGTGACCCACTACACCAAGGCCGGTGGCGGCTGCTCAGCCTGCCATGAGGGCGTCGAAGAGGTGCTCGCGCGCGTGTTTGCCGAGCAAGGCCGCAGCTTCCAGCCATCGGTCCCGCCCAGCAGAGCAACCGAGCGTCAGCGGGTTGCCGTGGGCATGCCAATGATGCCGAGCGGCTCGCAAGCGGCCCAAGGCATCACAGTCTCTGAGCGAGATCAAGCACGATGAGCCAGCATCAACCTAACCCCGGCATCTATCTCGACAACAACGCCACCACGATGGTCGCCCCTAAGGTGGTCGAGGCCATGCTGCCCTACTTCAGCGAGCAGTTTGGCAACGCCTCCTCAATGCACCAATTCGGCGACCGCGTCGGGGGGG
>NZ_JBUDPI010000274.1:0-5155 GCF_054919635.1 Halochromatium sp.
CTGAGCTACATCGGCGAGTCAGAGTTGGCGTCGCAAACCGCGAGCCTTAGCCGATACATAATAGGCTAGTTGGCGGCGGACAACAAGTTGGCCGGGGCCAGCCGCAAACGGCGGCGCCAAGAATTCCAGATCATCCTGTTTCAGGGGCGTTCACGAAGAGATGAACCGAAACGGCCACCTGAGCTAGACTCTGGCCCTAGGATCATCCCGCGCACAGCCTGGAGTCTCAACCCGTGCCCAAAAAAGCCCTCATCACTGGCATCACCGGCCAAGACGGCAGCTACCTCGCCGAATTCCTGCTCGAGAAAGGCTACCAAGTCCACGGCATCAAGCGCCGCGCCTCGCTGTTCAACACCCAGCGCGTCGATCACATCTACGAAGACCCGCACCAGCAGGATCAGCAGTTCGTCCTGCACTACGGCGACCTCACCGACACCTCCAACCTCACCCGCATCATCGCCGAGGTGCAGCCCGATGAGGTCTATAACCTCGGCGCTCAATCCCATGTCGCGGTCAGCTTTGAGGCCCCAGAATACACCGCCGACGTCGATGCCATCGGCACCTTGCGCTTGCTCGAAGCCATCCGCTTCTTGGGTCTCACCGAGAAGACCCGCTTCTACCAGGCCTCGACCTCGGAACTGTTTGGTCAGGTCCAAGAGGTCCCGCAGCGCGAAACCACGCCATTCTATCCGCGCAGTCCTTACGCCGCCGCCAAGCTCTACGCCTACTGGATCACCGTCAACTACCGCGAAGCCTATGGGATGTATGCCTGCAACGGCATCCTCTTCAACCACGAGAGCCCGCGCCGCGGCGAGACCTTCGTCACCCGCAAGATCACCCGGGGGCTGGCCAATATCGCCCAAGGCCTCGAGCAATGCCTGTATCTGGGCAACATGGATGCCCTGCGCGATTGGGGGCATGCCAAAGACTACGTGCGCATGCAATGGCTGATGCTCCAGCAAGAGCAGCCCGAAGACTTCGTCATCGCCACCGGCGTCCAGTACTCGGTGCGCCAATTCGTCGAATGGACCGCCGCCGAGCTTGGCATTAGCCTGGAATTCAAAGGGCAGGGCATCGACGAGCAGGGCATCATCACCGCCATCGCTGATCCCGAGATCGCCCCCGCGCTCAAGGTCGGCGACGTCATCGTCTGCGTCGACCCGCGCTACTTCCGCCCCGCTGAGGTCGAGACCTTGCTCGGCGATCCCACCCTCGCCCGCGAGCGTCTTGGCTGGGTGCCTGAGATCACCGTTCAAGAGATGGTCGCCGAGATGGTCGCCGAGGACCTCCAAACCGCGCGCCGTTATGCGCTGCTCAAGGCCCATGGCCATGCGATTCCGATCGCCCGCGAGGACGGACGATGAAAACAATCTTCATCGCCGGCCATCGTGGCATGGTCGGCAGCGCCATCGCCCGCCAGCTGCAAGCGACTGGCTTCGCCCAACCCCAAGCCGAGCTGCTCACCGCCAGTCGCAGCGAACTCGATCTACTCAATCAACAGGCCGTCAACGCCTTCTTCCAGCAGCACCGGATCGACCAGGTCATCATCGCCGCTGCCAAGGTCGGTGGCATCCAGGCCAACAACAGCCTGCCGGCCGAGTTCATCTATCAGAACCTGATGATCGAGGCCAACCTGATCCACGCCGCCCACCAAGCCGACATCCAACAGCTGCTGTTCCTCGGCTCCTCCTGCATCTACCCGCGCGAAGCCCCGCAGCCGATGGACGAGGACGCACTCTTGACCGGCCCGCTTGAGCCCACCAACGAGCCCTATGCGATCGCCAAGATCGCCGGCATCAAGCTCTGCGAGAGCTACAATCGCCAGTACGGGCGCGACTATCGCAGCGTGATGCCGACCAATCTCTACGGCCCCGGCGACAACTTCCATCCCGAGCACAGTCATGTGATTCCAGCGTTGCTCAGACGCTTCCATGAGGCCACCCAAGCCAAGTCCCCCGAGGTCGAGATCTGGGGCACCGGCACCCCCAAGCGCGAATTCCTGCATGTCGACGACATGGCCGGCGCCTGCCTGCATGTGCTGAATCTGGACCTCGAGACCTACCGGGCCAACACCCAGCCGATGTGCTCGCACATCAACGTCGGCACCGGTGTTGATGTCACCATCCGTGAGCTGGCCGAGACCATCACCCGAGTTACCGGCTATGAGGGCCGGCTCCGCTTCGACCCGAGCAAGCCCGATGGACCGCCGCGCAAGCTACTCGATGTCTCAAGACTCAACGCGCTGGGTTGGCAACCAGGCTACGGCTTGGAAGCTGGACTCACCCAGACCTACGAGTGGTTTCAACAGAATCTCGAGACCTTCCGCGCCTGATAGCGAAGCAAGTGAGCGACGATGAGTCGCCGCGGAAAACGGGAGCGGAAAACGGGGACAGGCTCTGACGGAAAACGGGGACAGGCCCTGAGGTATCCCCACAAATCCGGCCCTCTGGCGTTCACTCAGCGAGCAGCGCATCATGGTCACTCGCGACCCATTGATCCAGCGGCCCGATGGCATCGACCAGCTCGGCGATGGTTGTGCGGCAGTGCTCCAGTGTCAGCAGCAGGCGGGCGAGGAACAGCCTTGAGTAGGCGCGTCGCTTGCGGCTGCCTGGTCGCAGATGCTCATGCACGCTGCGGGGCTCGGCGGCAGTGTTGATCAGCCACAGCAGGATCGCCGCCAACGAGGCGCGCAGCAGATGCAACGACTGGTCCGCCTTCAGATCACTACAATCGATGACGATCAGCGGCTCGGCAACCTTGGCGAGCAGCATCCGCGCCAGCGCGGCATCAATCCGCGTGGCGTCGCGTTGCAGATGCCGGTTGCCCAGCAGCCGGTCAGCCCGCTTGATGCGATGGCGCAGCTCTGCCGCGCCGCCGAAGCGCAGCCGCCACCAGCACGTTGTTGCGCAGCAGTCGTTCATGCCCGGTCATCGAGAGCAAGCGTCCGACGAATCAGGCGGAATTTCCAGCCCTGTGCCGACTCAACCAGTTGACGGCTGCACACTCGCGCCTGAGCATCGCCGGCTCCTGGGTCGATCGAACGTCGCACCACCTATGGCCACACCAACAGAAGAGATTTGGGCGCTTTGGCCGGCAACGCAACCGGCTCGGCGACTTCGTTCAGGAGATGGTCCGCCCGGCGGTAGTGCGCCTCCTGCGCGCGCGCGGTCTGCCGGTGCACCAAGTGGCGCCCAACCTCAGCGCCTATGACGACAGCGGCCAAGTCATCGCCGAGGTCGATCTGCTGGCGCTCAATGCGCAGGTCGCCGTTGCGGTGGAATGCAAATCCCATCTCAGCGTCGACGACGTCAACGAACACCTCCAGCGCCTGGCGCAGTTCAAAGACTGCTTTCCGCACTACCGCGAGTATCAGCTCTTAGGCGCCGTCGCCGGCATGGTCGTGCCGGATCAGGTCGGGCGTTATGCCGACCGCAAGGGGCTCTTCGTGCTCGCCCAATCCGGACAAGCGATCGAGATCCGCAACGACGCCAGCTTTCAGCCCAAGACCTGGTGAGCCAGCCCCCGTGCCAAGGCCATTCAGTTAAGCCCCCGCATCACCCTCACCGCACTGCTCCTGCTCGCCAGTGCGGCCACCCTCGCTGGAGCGAGCCAGGCCCCGGGTGCGGTGCCGAGCGAAGCGCCGCCCATCAGCGTGATACCACGCAGGTCGTCAAGCTGCCCAGCGACGGCAAGGGCGCGGGAGCCCTCTGCTCCAGCCTGAATGTCGCCGGCTCCGCCCTGCGCGCCTGTTCCGTGGATCTCGACGAGATTCCACATAAGCCGCGCACAGGCGACGCTCAGATCGACAGTCCCCTCATGACGCTCCTCAAGCTGCTCGCCGAGGCGCGACAGCGCTGCTTGCGAATCCTGAGTTAGACTGTCGCCAGCGAAGCATCAACAACACAGGTGTTAGACCGCTTGTCTGTTGGGCTTACGGTCGGAATGGTGAATGACGGTCTTTCTCGGCTCCGAGTTCGTCGGCAAGATTCCGTTATGAGGTTGCACATGACAACGCTGCGGTACGTTTATTGGAAAGATGAAGACATGTGGCTGGGCTATTTCGAGGAGTTCCCCGACTACATGACACAAGGCGAAGATCTAGAAGAACTGAAGGAAAACCTGAAAGACATCTATGCCACATTAACAAGTGGCGAATTACCCATCGTCCGCCGCGTCGGTGAACTTGCCGTCGCATGAAGCGCAGAGACTTGATCAAAAAGCTTGAGAGTGTGGGTTGCGTATTGCTTCGACATGGGAGCCGGCATGACTGGTATCACAATCCTGAAACCAAAGAGTCTCAGCCAGTTCCAAGACATCGCGAGGTCAAGGAGCATCTCGCGAGAAATATCATCCGCAAACTGACTTGATACCCAACGCGTCTGCCAGCCCGACGGCATACTGCGGCCGGCGTTTCGCGCGTGGCCGCCACTTAGGGCGGGCTGCGATTAACGCCACCCGGCACGAGCAATCCGCCACGCACCCAACCGTCCAAGCGACAGGCTCACCACGCGCCGCTATGCGCTGCTCAAGGCCCATGGCCATGCGACTCCAATGGCCCGGGAGGACGGACGATGAAAACGATCTTCATCGCCGGCCATCGTGGCATGGTCGGCAGCGCCATCGCCCGCCAGCTGCAAGCGACTGGCTTCGCCCAACCCCAAGCCGAGCTGCTCACCGCCAGTCGCAGCGAACTCGATCTACTCAATCAACAGGCCGTCAACGCCTCCTTCCGCCGGCACCAGATCGACTAGGTCATCATCGCCGCCGCCAAGGTCGGCGGCATCCAGGCCAACAATAGCCTCCCGGCCGAGTTCATCGATCAGAACCTGATGTTCGGGGCCAACCTGGGCGCTGATCAACGACCTCCGCCCCGATCTACCCGACATCACCGCAGTCGAGATCCTCAACCCCAACATCGAGCCCAACGAGCTCACCGGCAAATACATCATCCTCGACGTCCTGGTCCGGGATGCCGACGGCCACTGCTACAACGTCGAGGTGCAAGTCCGCCGTTACGGCGCCTGGCACAAGCGCGGCCTGTTGTATCTCGCCCGCACCCTAGGCGGCCAGCTCACGGCCGGCGAAGACTATCAAGACCCCTGCGCGCCTGGATCACCTTCTTCAAGCACTGGCAAGAGGAGCTCACCATGGCCAC
>NZ_JBUDPI010000275.1:0-5154 GCF_054919635.1 Halochromatium sp.
CATCGACCCGGCCCCTCGCCTCGACGAGGACCACGCGCAAGCCACCTCGCCTAATCCCGAGACCTTCAGCCCTAAGACCCTTACCCCCAATATCGGCCTCTCATCGGCTCATGAACGACGCGCCCCGCCTCAAACACTTCCTCCAAGACTGCCAAGCCCGCGTGCTGGGCACGCTCGAGCGTGTCTTACCCGCCGCCGAGCAGCCACCGACCCGTTTGCATCAGGCGATGCGCTACGCAGTGCTGAGCGAGGGCAAGCGCGTGCGCCCGATGCTCGCTTATGCGGGCGCGAGGGCACTGGATCTGGAGGCCGAGCGTGTCGATGCTGGGGCCGCGGCCGTCGAGCTGATCCATGCCTATTCGCTGATCCATGACGATCTGCCGGCGATGGACGACGATGATCTCAGGCGCGGTCGCCCCAGCTGCCATAAGGCGTTCGATGAGGCTACCGCAATCCTCGCCGGCGATGCCTTGCAGACGCTCGCCTTCGGTGTGCTGGCACAGCCCAGCGATGGCAATGCCGAGGTCGATGACAGTGCCAGATTAGGAATGATTGCAGCACTCTCGCGCGCTGCGGGCTCGATCGGCATGGCCGGAGGCCAAGCCTTGGACCTGGAGTCTGAGGGCAGCCAGCTCGATCTGGTGATGCTGGAAAACATCCACATCCACAAGACCGGCGCGCTGATCAGGGCGAGCGTACAGATGGCCGCTCTTGCCTGTCCTGACCTCGAGCCAGCCAAGGCCGAGGCGCTTGACCATTATGCGAAATGCATCGGTCTCGCATTCCAGATCCAAGACGACCTGCTTGACGTCGAGGGCGATACCACTACCATCGGAAAGCGCAGTGGCGCCGACGCGGCGCATGAGAAGGCGACCTATCCCTCGCTGATGGGGATCGGCCCGGCGCATGAAGCGGCCAATGACCTCATTGCCGACGCACTAAGCAGTCTCGAACTGTTTGGAGAGGGGGCAGATCCTCTACGCTGGATTGCCAATTATATCATCAGCCGCGATCGCTGAGTGGCCGCTTGATCGCAAGAGCTGGATCACAACAGGTTGATCCAGAAAGGATAATTATTGCTCCACAGCAAGTCTCTATTCTCGTCCTTCTCCGCTTAATCGACCCAAGCCTGAACGGCTGAATCATTACATCGAATGGTAACAAAGGCCGCGCAACAGAAGCCCCAGGGCAGTTGAAAGCAGCTAGCGAAGCTGCTAGCCTCTTTTTCACACTCCTGGTATCAATCGCGATCGGATTCGCCGTTTTCGCGGTTTGGTCATTTCGTTTGAATCTCATGCAAGAAAAGGTTGTCATCAAGGATCTTTACAAGATCTTTGGCCCCGCGCCGGACGAGGCCCTCACGCTCTTGGAGCAGGGCCTGTCGAAGGACGCGATCTTCGAGCGCACTCGCACCACGGTTGGTGTACAGAACGCCAATTTCAGCATCTACGAGGGCGAGGTCTTCGTTGTCATGGGCTTGTCGGGCTCAGGCAAGTCCACCCTGGTTCGGATGCTCAATCGGCTCATTGACCCGACTCGCGGTCAGGTCATCGTCGACGGCGTCGATATCACGCAGATGAGCAAGCAACAACTCATCGAGATGCGTCGCCGGACCATGAGCATGGTGTTTCAGTCGTTCGCCCTGCTCCCGCACAAGACAGTGGTGGAGAACGCCGCCTTTGGCCTCAACGTGTCAGGCGCCAGCAAGAACGAGCAGCGCGATCGGGCCATGCGAGCGCTCGAGACGGTCGGGCTCGCGCCGAATGCCGAGAGCTACCCGGACGAGCTCTCGGGCGGCATGAAGCAACGCGTCGGACTGGCACGCGCACTCGCCACCGAGGCGCCCATCCTGTTGATGGACGAGGCCTTTTCGGCATTGGACCCGCTCATTCGCACCGAGATGCAGGACGAGCTGGTGCGGTTGCAGCAAACCGAGGCCCACACCATCGTCTTTATCTCGCACGACCTCGATGAAGCGATCCGCATCGGTGATCGAATCGCGATCATGGAAGGCGGCTCCATCGTCCAGATCGGCACCCCAGAGGAGATCGTCACCCGTCCTGCCAATGACTACGTGCGCTCGTTCTTCTATGGGGTCGACATCAGTAAGGTCTTCAATGCCGGCGATATCGCCTCGAAACGACTCTTGGCCGTGTTCGAGCGTACCGGCGTCAACCTCCACGCGGCACTCGCCCAGCTGCGCGACCATCACAGCGATCTCGCCGTCGTCGTCGACCGCGGTGGTCAATACCGCGGGCTGGTCACGGTCGATAGCCTCGCCAAAGCGGCCAGCAGCAGCAACCCACAATGGGACGCCGCCTTCCTCCGGGACATCGAAACGGTGGCGGCCGATACCGAGCTCTCTGAGGTGCTGAGTCGTGTCACCGCCACGGATCGCCCCGTGCCCGTGCTCGATGACGCGGGCGTCTATCGCGGCGTTGTCGACAAGAGCATCCTGCTACACACCCTGGACAAGACAAGCTGATTCATGGCCAACGGCATCACCGATTTCCGCATCCCGATCGGCGACTGGGTCGCCGACGGCGTCGACTGGGTCCAGATCAACCTGGCCGGCCTGCTCGACGGCATCTCAGAGGTCCTTGATCTCGTCATCGACTCGTTCGAGAGTGGACTGCAAGCCCTTCCTCCGCTGGTCCTCGCCGCGCTCATCATCCTGATCGCGACTTGGCGCGTGGGCTGGCGATTCGGTCTCTTCGCCATCGTTGCGATGGCCCTGCTCTTCGGTATGGGCATCTGGTCGGAGACGATCTCGACCCTCGCCTTGGTCATTGCCTCGAGTCTGGTCGCGCTCCTGATTGGCATCCCGATCGGCATCGCCATGGCTCGCCATGATCCCGTCGAGGCGCTGATTCGCCCGGTGCTCGACTTCATGCAGACCATGCCGCCCTTCGTCTACCTGATTCCGGCCGCGATCTTCTTTGGTCTGGGTAAGGTGCCAGGCTCGATCGCCACCCTCATCTTCGCCATGCCGCCGGCCGTGCGTTTGACCAATCTTGGTATCCGCCAGGTCAGTGAAGAGCACGTTGAGGCCGGGAAGGCGTTCGGCTGCACCAGCCATCAGCTCCTATTCAAGGTGCAGCTGCCGCTCGCAATGCCATCGATCATGGCGGGGATCAATCAGACCATCATGCTGGCGCTGTCGATGGTGGTGATCGCCTCGATGATCGGGGCGGGCGGTCTCGGCAACACGGTCTTGACCGGTATCCAACGCCTCGATGTCGGCCTCGGCTTCGAAGGGGGGCTCGGCGTCGTCTTACTCGCGATCCTGCTCGACCGAATCACCCAAAGCTTTGGCACCATGAAGCGAAACACCGCATCACCCTCTCTCTTTGCGCGCCTGCGTGAAGGGTTCGACCGCTGGAAGGCGTCGCAAGCAGACGTCTAGGCGCTTGTGCGCCGTCTATCACCGAATAGCATAAGGGCCTCGCGGGTTTTCCAGGTGCCTTGCAGATGCCTTGCAGGGAGCGCAGGGTCAGGGGCATCGCCGGACTGCCAGCTGCCGACGGCCAGCATCGGCCTAACGATCAACCGCTGACATTCTCGCCCGTCGACGACGTTCGAGAGTGATGGGGCATTCGGCCCCGCGCGGAGATGCGCTTTGTGCGCATCTTTCGCTCCCTCTCATCCATCCAACCCTAGAGGACTGATGATGTTGATGAAGACCTCACTCAAACTCTTACTCTCGGGCGTGCTCGCCCTCTCCATCGGGACCGCTGTCGCTGCCGAAAAGACCATCAAGATCGGCTGGACGGCCTGGTCGGACGCCGAATTCGTCACCAAACTCACCAAACGTATCCTCGAAGACGAAATGGGCTACGAGGTCGAGCTGCTCCAAACCGACATCGCACCCCAGTATCAAGGCGTGGCGAGCGGTGATCTCGATGTGATGCTGATGTCCTGGCTCCCTGGCACCCACGGTGACTACTTGGAAAAGGTCTGTAACGATGTCGTCCCACTGGGCATCCTCTACACCCATGCCCGCCTTGGCTGGGCCGTGCCTGCCTATGTGCCCGAAGACATGGTGAGCAGCATCGAGGATCTAAAAAAGGACGAGGTTAAGGAGAAGCTTGACGAGACCATCACCGGCATCGATCCAGGTGCGGGCCTGACCCGCCTCTCTAAGGAGGCCGTCAAGGATTACGAGCTCGACGATTATGAGCTGCAGATCTCCTCTGGTGCCGGCATGACGGCCGCGCTGGAGCGCGCAGTACGTCGTAATGAGTGGATCGTCGTCACCGCCTGGAGTCCACACTGGATGTTCGGCGCCTATGACCTGCGCTACCTGGAAGATCCCAAGGCAGTCCTGGGAAGCTTCGAGCGTGTCGTCGCGCTCGCCCGCAACGGGTTCTATCAGGACGACATCGATGCAGCGAGCTTTATCTCGCGGATACAGATCCCCATCGATGACCTACAAGCCGCTATGTACGATGCTCAGGAAACCTCTTACGAGGACGCGGTGACCAAGTACATCGAGAACAACCAGGACCGGATCAACTACTGGGTCACCGGCGAACTCTAAGGCGCGTCCATCGCTTCCGTGACCGGTGCGCACCCCCAGTAGAGAAGAGCGGCCAGGTCGAGCCTGGCCGCTCTCATCGGCCCGTTTATCAAGCTCGATTAGAAGTAGTAGCCAAAGTTGATGTTGAAACGGTAGTTCCAGTAGTCGTTACCGTTTGCGCCAAAGTCGCCCACGCCGCCCGTCGGTGAAAAGAGATTGGAATACCCTTCGACGGTTCCGGCGTCGGTCTCGTTGCCAACAAAATAGTTACCGTCTGAGAACGCAAGATCGGTATAAATGTACCAGCCACCACGTGCCCAAGCTGCACCCAAGGTAACCAGCTGGCTATCGTTGAACCTGTTGTCTTCCTTGATGATATTGCTGTACTCGACGTACGGGCGGACCGAGTCAAGCCACGGAATCCGATTGGTTTCGTAGAGGTAGCTCAGCGACACCGCTGGTAGCCAGGCATCTGACGCGACCGGCCAAGCGAAGTCATAAGCCCCCATCGGGAACAAGGCGTCTGTGCTCAGTGCGTTATCGGAATCGATGTCGTACTTGTAGCGCGTCAGCTGGGTCGCGAGCAGCCAGTTGTTCCAGCTGTTGGTCATGTGGACCGAGGCCGCCCAGTGGTG
>NZ_JBUDPI010000276.1:0-5109 GCF_054919635.1 Halochromatium sp.
GTATTGCGCTTGGCATGCTCGAGACGCGCGGGCTGGTGCCGGCGATCGAGGCCGCGGACGCGATGACGAAGGCTGCCGAAGTGCGAATGATCGGCCGTGAGTTCGTCGGCGGTGGCTACGTCACCGTGCTGGTGCGTGGTGAGACCGGTGCGGTCAATGCCGCTGTTCGTGCCGGCGCTGACGCCTGCGAGCGCGTCGGCGACGGACTGGTTGCGGCGCACATCATCGCCCGCCCGCACCGCGAGGTCGAGCCGGTGCTGCCGACCGGTAGTGCATCGTCTGACTGAGTACGGTCAGCGTACTCGGCGTCCGAGCGCAACCGGCGCAGCGAATTGGGCCTGAGCCGCTCGTCCTCTGAGGCGGTGCTGCCCCGGCGCATTTGACACGATCGCGAAACGGGCCATCCGGGCCCGGCGCGTCAACACTGGGAGAAGTTCGATGGCAAACGAGACGATGGGCATTGCCCTCGGAATGATCGAGACGCGCGGCCTGGTGCCGGCGATCGAAGCTGCTGATGCGATGACCAAGGCTGCCGAGGTGCGGTTGATCGGTCGCGAGTTTGTTGGCGGCGGCTACGTGACCGTGCTGGTGCGCGGTGAGACCGGTGCGGTCAACGCGGCGGTGCGTGCTGGTGCCGACGCCTGTGAGCGCGTTGGCGATGGCCTTGTGGCCGCGCACATCATCGCTCGCCCGCATCGTGAGGTGGAGCCAGTGCTGCCGACCGGTGGTGGGGCCACTGACTGAGCCGACGCATGCGTCACGCAACCGTCCATCCGCGCACGCTCGGCTACCTCGGCCGAGCCTTGAGCCTTGAGTATTCGGCCGTCCAGCAGTACATGACGCAGGCGGCGCTGACCGAGGCTTGGGGTCTGAACGAGGCAGCCGATCGGTTTCGACGAGAGACCGTCGAGGAGATGCAGCACGCCGAGCGCTTGGTCAAGCGTATGCTTGGGCTTGGCGTGTCGCCGAATGCCTCTCAGTTGCGCCCGGCGAGCGTCGCCCGTAATCTGGTTGACCTCTTGCGCCAGGACGCGGTGCTCGAGGCGGAGATCGTCGCCCTCTATGACGAGGCCACGCGTTTCTGCCGGCGTATCGGCGACCATGAGAATGCGGAGTTCTTCAACGGTCTGCTGCAGGATGAGCTGCATCATGCAGCAGAGATCGACACCTGGCTCGAAGCATTGGGTGTGCCGCGGCATCAGCCCGATGAGCGCGCCTACTTCTGATCGCGATGAGCCCGACTGAGACAGGTGGCCACCCTTGGCGCGAGCGGTCTCGACCACTCCGGCTTGAGCGGCGGGTTGAGTTCGGCGATTATGAGCCGTTGCGCGACTTCCTCGACCGCGTCGCGGAGCTGTCCGAGGCGACGGGCTTGTACCCAAACCTGAGCTTTGGCCGCACCTACGTGAATCTGACCCTGTTTGTCGAAAAGGGTGCTGAGCAGGTTGATGAACAACTGCATGCATTCGCGAGACAGGTCGACGCATTACTTGACGGTGATAACAGCGCTTAGCGCATGGTCTGCGACCGAGGCCTTACTCAGGCTCTCGGCCGCCGGCTCCTCTGGTATCCGTTGGAGGATGGATGATGAGCGAAGAAATGATCCAATCTGCGGCGCCTGAGGCGTCGGCATCTGAGAGCGCGACGACCAGCGGTTCGACGACCCGCAAGAAGGCGCCGGCCAAGGCGGCTTCATCGGCGCGCCGCTCCCGGCAGCGCTCGTCAGCGTCAACCGCAGCGTCCGGCTTTGGCGTCGCGGCGCTCGCGAGCACCTCGCGCGCCGACAATCCATCGATCGACGACCCTTTCCAAAGCGGTCAGCGGATCTGGCCGGATTAGCCCTGTTGCGGAGCCGATTCGTCGCGTTCGGTGCAACGCCGGGCGTTGTCTGCCGGCAACCGGCGTTACGCCTCCATTACTCCGCTATCGGTCCAAGTCCCGCGATGAGCATGAGCTGGCAGGCTTATCTTTGCTCAGCCCCTGCCGTGCCGAGGACTTGGTCGAATGGCCGGACGTAAGCCCAAGGGTGTGCCTGCTGGAAGCAGCCGTCACAGCGCGATGCCGCAAAGCCCAACCACAGACGCGACCGATAACCGCACCAGCACCGGCAGTAACGCATCGGATTACCTGATCCGCCACACCACCTTGCGTCAGCTGCAGCTGCTCGAGGCGATCGTGCGCCTCGGCAGCTTCACCCGTGCCGCTGAGGAGCTGTTCCTAACTCAGCCCACGGTCTCGATGCAGATCAAGAAGCTGTCAGAGGCCATCGGTGCCCCCTTGTTTCGCCATGTTGGACGCACCATCGAGCCGACCGATGCCGGTCGTGAGGTGCATCTGGCCTGTCGCGACATCCTCAACACCCTGTCGAACCTCGAGATCAAGCTCGCCGACCTCAAGGGCCTGAAGCGCGGCCGCCTGCGGCTCGGGGTTTTGACCACGGCCAAGTACGTAGCGCCCGAGATCCTCGGTGCCTTCTGTCGCGTCTATCCGGGCATCGACGTCTCGCTGAAGGTGACCAATCGCGAGCAGATCCTCGAACGACTCATGGGGCACGACGACGACCTCTACGTGATGGGGCAGCCGCGCGAGACCAACGCTCAGGTTCAGACCATCCCCTTTGCGCCGAATCCGTTGGTCATGGTCG
This sequence comes from Halochromatium sp., assembly GCF_054919635.1. Taxonomy (NCBI): domain Bacteria; kingdom Pseudomonadati; phylum Pseudomonadota; class Gammaproteobacteria; order Chromatiales; family Chromatiaceae; genus Halochromatium; species Halochromatium sp. Next base: position 2,645 of record NZ_JBUDPI010000276.1, read on the forward strand.
CCAGCGTCGACCATCCGCTGGCCAGCCAACGCTCGATACCGCTCCGAGCGCTGACCGAAGAGAACTTTATCCTGCGCGAGTCAGGCTCTGGCATTCGTGACGCGGTGCTCGCGCAGTTCGCCGCGAACGGGTTGATGCCACGCGTGCGGATGCAGCTCGGAAGCAATGAGGCGATCAAGCGCGCTATCGTGGGTGGACTTGGCATTGCCGCCCTGTCGCTGCACTCGCTCACCCTCGAGAGTGCCGGCGGTCGGCTCGCACTGCTCGATGTCGACGGCTTTCCGATCATGCGTCGCTGGCATCTAGTCTATTCTCGGGGCCGCGAGCTATCCTTGGTCGCACGAACCTTCTTGGACTTCGCGATCGATTACGAGCCCGAGATTCGCGCGCGTCTGGCCGAGGCTGAGGCCAATTTCGCGCAGATCCGCGAACGTCTCATTGCTCAATCAGGCTGAAGTCCCCGGCTCATTCAGCGCGCTGTCCCTGCTCAGGCTCTCCAGATGATGTCCACGCCGTCTTCGTCGTCAGACCAGTATCCCTATCCTGTCTCTCGGATTGGCATCATCGGTGGCGGGCAGCTTGGGCGGATGCTGGTCAAGTCCGCGAGGCGCCTTGGCTGTACCTGCGTGGTCCTCGATCCGACTCCAGGCTCGCCGGCGGGTCAAGTCTCTGGACAGCAGATCGTCGCCGATTCGCATGATCCGCAGGCGTTGCGCCAGCTGGCCGAGCAGGTCGATGTCATCACCTTCGACATCGAGGACATCGATGCCACCATCCTCGCAACCTTGGCCGATGCGGGACATCAGATCCTGCCCTCGGCAAGCCTGCTCGCTGAGATCCAGGACAAACTGCGCCAGAAGCAGCGGCTGATGGCGCTCGGTATACCGACCGCCGACTTCATCGAGGTCGATCCAGACGATGCCGAGCAGTTCGAGCGCTTTGGCTATCCGCTGGTGCAGAAGGCGCGGCGCGGCGGTTACGACGGTCGCGGCGTGGTGGTGATGCGCTCGGCGGCGGATCGGGCGCAAGTGCTGCCGGTGCCCTCGCTCATCGAACGCTTCGTTCCAGCCGCCAAGGAGCTAGCGGTGATCGTGGTCCGGGGCCAGGATGGCGAGGTGCGCAGCTACGAGCCAGTCGAGATGTGCTTCCGTTCCGGCGCGAATATCCTCGACATGCTCCTGGCTCCGGCCCGGATACCCGCCGCAACGTTGGCCGCTGCGCGGGCCTTGGCCATCGAGACCGTGACTGGCTTGGGCGGTGTCGGTATCTTCGGCATCGAGCTGTTCTTGACCGAGGCCGGCGAGCTGCTGGTCAATGAGGTCGCGCCGCGCACCCACAATTCGGGCCACTACACCATCGAGGCCTGTATCACCGACCAGTTCGAGCAACATCTGCGGGCGATCACTGGATTGCCGCTCGGCGCGACCGATCAGATGATCCCGGCAGCGATGATCAACCTGCTCGGCGCGCCGGATGAATCGGGGCCGCCGGTGATCCGTGGGCTGCGCGCCGCGCTCGCGATCCCCGGCGTGTCGTTACATTTCTATGGCAAGGCGAGCACCCGGCCCTTCCGCAAGATGGGGCATGTGACGGTGCTGGATAGCGACATCGAGTCGGCGCGGCACAAGGCCGAGCAGGTGCGCGCCTTGATCGAGATCGGCAGCGAGGTGCAGTGATGGCTAGAGCAACAGGTGATCCACGCGTCGGCGTCATCATGGGCAGCGATTCGGACCTGCCGGTGATGCAGGCGGCGGCCGATGTGCTTGCCGAGCTTGGCGTGCCTCATGAGGTCAGTATCGTCTCGGCCCATCGCACCCCGAAGCGTCTCTACAGCTATGCCCAGCAGGCCGCCGAGCGCGGGTTGGGCGTGATCATCGCCGGGGCTGGCGGTGCCGCGCATCTGCCCGGCATGGTCGCGGCGATCACCGCGTTGCCTGTGATCGGCGTGCCGGTCAAGTCGTCGGCGCTCTCGGGCGAGGATTCTTTGCTATCCATCGTGCAGATGCCAGCCGGCGTCCCGGTGGCCACGGTCGCGATCAATGGCGCCAAGAATGCTGGCCTCTTGGCCGCGCAGATCCTCGGTGTGACCGATCTCGAGCTGCGCCAACGCATTCAGCAGTTCAAGGATCGGCTCGAGGCCGAGGTGCTGGCCAAGGCTGAGCGCGTGGAGGCTGGCGAGATCACCGCTGAGACCGTGCGCGCCGCGCGCAGCCGGTGTTAGTGCAAGGCGAGGTACCACCGTTGCAAGAGCGCGTAGATCCCTGTCTTTCAGCAACCGGAGCAACCTTGATGCCCCGATCCGGGCGTCGCTGGGTGGCGAGCTGCTGCGAGGATGCGAGCGATGGATATCGCTGAGCTGTTAGCCTTCGGGGCCAAGAACAACGCCTCTGACCTGCATCTCTCGGCCGGACTGCCGCCGATGATCCGGGTCGATGGCGACATGCGTCGGATCAACGTGCCTGCGC
>NZ_JBUDPI010000277.1:0-5078 GCF_054919635.1 Halochromatium sp.
CGGATTCACGGCGTCCCCCGAGCGGCGCCACCCGACCGCGGCGCCCGGGCAGCCACTCGGGTATTCGCAAGTATCGTCATCATTGCCGCCGTCCCAACAAGCGCTAACCCCTCCCCTGCAGCTCGCGGATCGGTATTGCAGATCGCTTTCACTGCACCACCACTCAGGCACAGCGCCGGGGCAGCCACTCAAGAGCCTGCAAGAAACCACAGCATCACCGCCAGATCGCAAACAACTGAATCGTGTTAAGCGTCGCCGACCGCTATCTCCTCTCTGAGACGACCAAGGTCTTCTCGGCCATCATCCTGATCCTACTCATGATCATGGCCAGCCTCCTTATGCTTCGCACGCTCGAAGACGTCAATCTCGGCGCGCTCAGCAGCAATGCCGTCTTGCGTTACCTCGGCCTGCAGATTCTCCGTGACACCGCGAGCCTACTGCCGCCTGCCTTCTTTATTGCGGTCCTGGTTACCCTCGGTCGACTTGCCCGCGACAGCGAGCTGATCGCCTTCGGCGCCTGTGGCTTTGGGCCGATACGACTCTATCGCGCGTTGTTGATCTTCGCCCTCCCGCTCTCTGTGATCACCGGCTGGTTCGCGCTGATTGGTCAGCCGTACGCTTCATTGCAGCTACAGATCATCGAAGATGCGAGGACCGAGCGTTCCACCCAAGTCGCCGGTCTTCGTGCTGGACGCTTCTATCAACAAGACGATGGCAACATCACCTTCTATGCCGCAGGCATCGATGACAAGAATCGCTTCCAAGGGGTCTTTATTCAGGATCGGCGCGCAGAGAAACCGCGCCTAGTCCTCAGCGAGCTCGGCCTCTATCAGCGTGATGCGAGCACCGGCGAGCAGGTCATCATGCTTGAGCAAGGACGACGCTATGACGGGCGGCCGGGTACAGCGGATTACGATCTCGCTGAATTCGATCGCTACATGTATTATCTCGAGCCAGAGGCTGAGCTCGAGGTGGAGCGACGCCGGCGTGCGGCGTTGCCGACCCGCGAGCTCATTGGCTCTGATTCCCTCCTCGACCGCGCTGAGCTCGGACATCGTCTCTCGGCGCCCATTGCGATCTTTGTGCTGGCGCTGCTGGCAATCCCGCTCACGACCTTATCACCAAGGCAGCGCGGAACCGGTCGGCTCCTGCTCGCCCTCCTGGCCTATTTCGCGTTCTTCAATCTGCAGCGTCTTGCCGAGAATTGGTTTGAGACAGGCGTCACTCCAACCTGGATGGGGATGCTCTGGTATCAGGCCGCCATCTTGCTCCTGGTCTATCTCAGTCTCATGCCCGAGTCATTCTGGCTGCGACAGATTCGGCATCGTCTTGGTAGCTAGTCCGAGCAGAGAGCCCGGGTGCCAGTTGGCAGTGAGGCCTGGTGCTGAGTGGCTGTTGGGGATACCCGGTACCGGGCAATGCGCTCACGCAGCGCTCGCTCGGAAAGCTGTCCAGGACGACGCGTTCGCCGCTCCAATGCTGCTGGCCGCGGTATCGATGATGAGTTCAAGACCGCTCGCTCAGCTTCGGCGATCTGGCGCACGATGCGCAATAGACCGGGTCCCGAAGGTCGAATCTGAGCGCTCCGAGGGTCTTGGTTAGCACGAGCGCGATCAGTGTTGGTGAGGCATGCACTCTGGTGGACTCCAGCGGCGACACTCGCGGGGAATGCGACGCTTAGCATTGCAACTGCCAACAGAGCTCCCCGCAAGCTGCGGGCTGCGATCATGGTGAGGGTCATCGTGCATCTCCTGTTCCGGCTCGACCGGTGGCGGCCTTCGGGGGTAAGGATAGGGTGTTGTCGAGATTTGCCTGAACAAAACTTGGTCGTTCTCCAGAGTGACACCATGTCCTCTACCTAGAGCGGGTGGCGCCCTGTCTACACTCGCTTAACCACATCGATCATCTGGCTAGACAGCATCGACCTTGTCAGAGATTGACCAAGCTTTGAACTGAAGTTAGGCGTTAAATCTGCTGATGTCAATGTCAATTTCACGTTTATATATAGACAAAATGTGTTCAAGAGGGCAATGGTCTTGACAGAACCCGAGTATCCGTCCGTCGCGCAAACCTATCGCATCGGCGCAGTGGCGCGTCTTACTGGCATCCCGCCCGATACCTTGCGCGTCTGGGAGCGGCGTTACGCAGTGGTTGAGCCGGTTCGGTCTGAGGCAGGGACTCGTCTCTACTCAGCTGAAGACGTCGGGCGCCTGACCCTGATCAAGCGTCTCGTCGACAACGGCGATGCGATCAGTCACGTCGCCCGGCTGCCGCTGCCCCAGTTGCAAGAGCGCTCGCGCGGGTTGAATCTTGTGCCGGCTCCCGACGCCGAGCGCCCTCCCTGTCGAGTCGCTGTGTTGGGGCCAACCCTGCCGACCCTGCTGGCCCCACAGGGCGAGCGCATTGCCGCTTTAGACGAGGGGGTCGAGCTCGTCGGGGTGTTCGAGGATGAGCATCGCTTCCGGCATGCCCTGAGCGATCTCAAGATCGACCTCCTTGTGCTCGAGCGTCCAACGATTCAGCTTGATCGGATCGCCCAAATCACCGATCTTCTTGCCGAGTCCGGCGCCGCACAGGGGTTGGTGGTCTACGGCTTTGCACCAAGGGCTGCGATCGATCGGCTCGAGGCTCAACGCGTCGTCGCCAAGCGTGCACCTGTTGATGCGGCTGAGCTGTCGCGCTGGTGCGTCGCCCTGCATGGGCGCGAGCAATCGCCTTCATCGCAGGCATTTCTTGACGGGGTTGACCTGGCATCGCCGATCCCGCGCCGGCTCTATGACAATGCCAGCCTGGCCCGAATCGCAATGGCTTCGCCAACAGTGCGGTGTGAATGCCCGCACCACCTGGTGCAGCTGGTCTCGAGCCTGGTCGCGTTCGAGCAGTATAGCCGCGAATGTGAGAACCGTAACGCCGACGACGCGGCGCTACATGCGTTTCTGCATGCGGCAACCGCCCGCGCCCGGGCAACCATGGAGGCAGCACTGGCCCGTGTGGTCGAGGCTGAGGGGATCGATGTCTGATCCTGGCCCTGTGCTGCTACACTTGGTCTTCGAATGATCGCCGTGGCTCTCACTTCCTGATGATTTCGCTCCTCGATTACGGCGCTGGCAATGTACGTAGCCTGCGCAATGCCATCGCTCGGCTCGGCTTCGAGCTGACTGATATCCGCCGGCCGGCCGACATCCTCGCAGCCGAATATCTCCTCTTTCCTGGTGTTGGTGCCTTCGGGGCGGCCATGCAGCGTCTCAATGCACTTGGCTATACGGAGCCGCTGAGAGAGTACTTGGCTGCGGATCGGCCCTTTCTCGGGATCTGTATCGGGCTGCAAAGCCTGTTTGAGGGGAGTGAGGAGTCTCCCGGCATCCCTGGACTAGGTGTGATCCCGGGCCAAGTCCGTCGATTCCCAGATAGCCGCCTCGCGGTGCCGCACATGGGGTGGAATGGCGTGCGATTGCAGCGCGACAGCGCCTTGCTCTCGGGCCTCGATCATCAGCGCTTCTATTTCGTGCATTCCTACCATGCCGAGGCAAGCCGAGAGAATGCCGATTGGGTTCTGGCAGAGACCGATTATGGCGACGCGTTTATCAGTGCCGTCCAGCGCGGCCGGATCGCGGCCTTACAATTTCATCCTGAGAAGAGCGGCGCGGCCGGACTCGAGGTGCTGCGCCGCTTCCTCAGCGGTGCGATCGAGCAGGGCGTCAACGCTGATCTCGACGAGGGTCAGGCGCTGACGCGAGCGCCGACCCAGATTGCCAAGCGGGTCATCGCCTGCCTCGACGTGCGCAGTAACGATGCGGGTGATCTGGTCGTCACCAAGGGCGATCAGTACGACGTGCGGGAGTCTGGAGGGGCGGTGCGTAACCTCGGCAAACCGGTCGAGCTGGCTCGCCGCTACTACGAAGAAGGCGCCGACGAGATCACCTTCCTCAACATCACCGCGTTTCGCGATTTTCCGCTTGCGGATCAGCCGATGCTTGAGGTCTTGCGGCGGACCTCGGAGAACGTCTTTGTGCCCTTGACAATCGGCGGTGGCATCAGGGCCTTCACTGATGCCAATGGCCATGCCTATAGCGCGCTCGATGTTGCGGGTGAGTATTTCCGCTCTGGTGCGGACAAGATCTCGATCGGATCGGACGCGGTGGCAACGGTCGAGGCCGTTCGCGCACGCGGGGCAGGCGACGGTGGCAGCGCGATCGAAGAGATCGCGCGCGTCTACGGCACCCAAGCCGTGGTGATCTCGGTCGATCCTCGGCGGGTCTATGTGCAGTCACCCGATGAGACTCAGCGGACGGTGATCGAGACCGCGATCCCAGGGCCGCACGGCGAGCGGTTCTGTTGGTTTCAGTGCACCGTCAAAGGCGGTCGCGAGGGCCGCGATGTCGATGCGGTGGAGCTCGCGCGGGTCTGCGAGCAGCTCGGTGCCGGAGAGATCCTGCTCAACTCGATCGACCGTGACGGCACCGGCAGCGGCTTCGACTTGGAGCTGATCGAGGCCGTGCGCTCGGCCGTGAGCATCCCGGTGATTGCCTCGAGCGGTGCTGGTCGGCCGCAGCATTTCTCGGAGGTGTTCGAGCGTACCGGGGTCGAGGCGGCGCTTGCGGCGGGCATCTTCCATCGCCGCGAGGTGCCGATTGCATCGGTCAAGGCGCAGATGGGTGCTGATGGCATTCCGGTTAGAGACTAGTCGCGCGCGCCATCGGTGGGGGCAGCTCACTGGACTCTTTGGCCTCTGTCTGCTGCTGCTCGTTGGCTGCGCGGGTCTGCCTTCGGGTCGAGAGCCCTTGCCCGAGGGGATTGATGCCGATGAGCTGCTCAGCGAGATAGCCGCCTGTCATCTGCTGCGGGTGGTTCAGAACGGCGATCGCTCCGCAACCGATGCCGTGGTGATCGCGGCGCTCGAGCGCTACGGCTTCGAGGTCGAGCAGATGATCGGGCGAGCCAATTATCTGGCCCGGATTGCGGCCGCTCGACCATCTCAGCGCGATCAAATGATCGAGCTTGCGCGCAGCGCCTGCCGGCATCTGGCTCAGCTCACTGGCGCTGCCTCCGGGCTGGTGCGGTTCGATGACGAAGGCGAC
>NZ_JBUDPI010000278.1:0-5055 GCF_054919635.1 Halochromatium sp.
TCCCGGCCGGCACGCGGGTGACGCGGCCCGGCGGCGGCTTCGTCGTCTGGGTGGAGTTAAAGAAGGGCGCCGATGCACTCGCCCTGCAGGAGCGCGCGCTTACCGCCGGGATCAGCATCGCCCCCGGGCCGATGTTCTCGAGCCACGGCGGCTACCGCCATTGTCTGCGACTGAACTGCGCGCTGCCCTGGTCGCCGCTGACCGAGGAAGCATTGGCGACGCTCGGCCGACTGGCTGGCGAGTTAGTCGCCGCTCGTTAGCTCTTGTGTCAATGGATATCTTTTCTTGAGCTTCTTAAGATTAGTCCACCGCGACACCGACCACCCGAGCCTCGAATTAGTTAAGAGCCGGACCCCCTGGTTCGCTCGACACATCATTGGAGATCTCGGCCGGTCGTTTGCCGTCCGGATACTCCTTAGGATTCAGGTTCCCACCGGCGGCGTGCGGGCGCCCAATCGATAGGAGCGGGGCGTCTGGCCTGCCCAGCGCTTGAAAGCCCTGGTGAAGCCGCTTTGCTCGGCGAACCCCGTCAGGAAGGCGACTTCGGCAAGATCGGGAGCCGAAGGACTTTGCGGACTTCGCCAGAGAGATTGCTGCAACCGAGACCTGGAAGGCCGCGGCGTGATGACGGAGCCTGCATCATGAATGCATTGGAGCTTGTGTTGATCCTGACGTGTTGTTTCTCACCGACCGCCCTAATGGCGCCATCAACAGGCATCGAGCGGAGCGCTTGGCTCCAGATCGGCAGCCTCCAACCCGCCGCGCCGACGTAACTGCTCGAGTGATGGAATCCGAACGGCTCGGCGCTCGACCTCGATCAGCCCGCGGCGCACCAACCCATGCAGCTCGCGCGAGAAGGTCTCGGCTGACAGATTGAGGCTAGAGGCGACGACGGTCTTGGCCGCCGGCAGCTCAAGGGTGGCGCGATCGGGCTCATCGGCATCGCTTTGCGCATCGCGCAGCAGCATCGCGACGACGCGCTGCGCGGCCGAGTGCAAACAACAGGCCTCGAGGTCGGCGATCAGCCGTTGCGCGCGCTCGGCGACCATGACGAGCATCAGGTTGGCGATCTCTGGCCAGCGCGGGATGGCGTTGCGCACGCGGTTGAGGTCAACGTAGAGCAGCCGTGAGTCCATCAGCGCCTCGGCGTGTAGGGCGCAGGGCCGGCCGAGGAAGGCCGCCGATTCGCCGAAGGTGCGCCCGGGCAGAACGATATCGAGCACCCGCTCGGCGCCTTCCGCGGAGAGCAATGAGAGCTTGACCCGACCCCGCAACAGCACATGAAAACCTCCGAGCTGCTGGCCGCGCTCGCACAACAGCTGTCCGCGCGTCGCGGTACGCTGATGACAGCCGGCCGCCAGGTAGGCGAGGGCATCCGCTGGCACCGAGGCGAATCCAGGCGTGCGCTCGAGCAGCGGCAGACAGGTCTTTTCTCGGTCGGCGTGATTCATTGGTCGTCTTCTAAGGGCGTTGGACGCGCGAGGTGGCGGTGCCAAGACTGAGCGCTTGGAGCACCCTCGATGCGCTCTTGGCTGGCCGTGCTCGCTTCTCGAGCTTGATATGGCTCAAGCCTAGCGGCCGCCCAGATAAGCGCAATCCGTTGTTTAGCCGGCTGAAAGCACTGGGGTTACCCCTTTGGTGGTAGCTCTCCGCCGAGCTAGAGGATTGTTTGCGCGAAAGAATCGTCCATACTGCGGTGTCAGCTCCACGGCGCTTGCGAGCAATGTGGATTTTTGGAGGTAGCCCCCTTTTGTCCCTCCAGGTTTGTCCGAGCACCCAGCGATGACGGCATCGATCTCTGCCTTATGGCAACGCTCCCTGTTGTTGACCATCGGCCTGCTGATGGCCGTGATCCTCGCCCTTGGCATTGCGGCAATGATCGGCGCGATCGTGGTGGCGCAGCTCAATCAGGGCATGGCCGCGGCGGTGAATCAGTCCGGGACGCTGCGCATGCAGACCTATCGCATCGCCGCCGAGCTGACCGACCCGAGCCGGCCGTCGGCCGAGCGTGCGGCACGCGTGCGGCAGCTCGCCGACGAGCTGGAGGCGCGCTTGACCAGCCCGCGGCTCATGCAGGCGATCCCGAGCGCCGCGACCGATCCGCTACGCAGCGCCTACCGAGAGGTCAGCCAACAGTGGCAGCAGAGGATGCGCCCGGCTCTGAGCGCCCAGGCGATCGCTACGGGCGGACGCGCCTATCGGGCGCAGGCCGACGCGTTCGTCGCTCAGGTGCACGGTCTGGTCCGGGCGCTCGAGGACCGGGCCGAGCGGCGCATCGATTGGCTCGCGGTGATGCAGGCTGCGGCCTTGGGGCTGACCCTGATCGCCGTGCTGGTGACCTTGCTGCTGTTGCAGCGCAGGCTGGTGCGTCCGCTCGATGCCTTATTGCGCTGCGCGGATCGGGTCCGACAAGGCGACTTCTCGGTGCGCACGCGCTTCCTGGGCGAGGACGAGCTCGGGCGGCTCGGGGTGGCGATGAACCTGATGAGCGAGGGCGTCTGGACCATCTACAACGCGCTCGAGGCGCGGGTCAGCGAGAAGACCCGTGACTTGGCGCGCAGCAACCAGTCGCTGCAGCTACTCTATCGAGCCAGCCGCACCCTGGATGGCGCGACCCTCTCGGACCCGGCCCTGCGCGCGGTCCTGGTCGATGTCGAACAAGAGCTCAAGCTGGCCTCGGTGACCCTCTGCTTGCGCGACGGCAATAGCCGGGACGGCACCCAAGCCCGAAGCGCGCGCAATGAGGCGCCGACCGGGCTGTGCCTGAGCAGCCGCCAGTCGCCAGATGCCGCAGGCGGTGCCTGCGCCCTCTGTCGCGCCGCCGCGAGTGCATCGGATGGCTCGCTCATCGCCGTTCCGGTGGCTGATCAAGACCACCGCTACGGCACGCTTCGCGTGGCTTACCGCGACGGCGCGCCATTGGAGTCATGGCAACAGCCGTTGCTCGAGGCCTTGGCCGCGCAGTTGGCGACGGCTCTGAATCTGCAAGGCCGCATCCGCGAGAGCCGGCGCTTGGTGCTGCACGAGGAGCGCAGCAGTCTCGCCCGTGAGCTGCACGACTCCCTGGCGCAGTCGCTCTCCTACCTCAAGATCCAGGCGGTTCGGTTGGAGGCCGCGCTCAACGGGCAGGGGGCTGAGTCAGCGCCGGCACCCGTCGTGATCCTGGCCGAGCTACGCGAAGGGATCAGCAGCGCGTATCGGCAACTGCGCGAGCTGTTGACGACCTTTCGGCTCAAGATTGGCGGTGAAGGACTCTCGGCAGCGGTGACTGAGACGGTCGATGAATTCCGTCTTCGCACCGGTCTTGAGATCGCGGTCGAGGACCGGCTGGTTGCGGGCGATCTGTCGCCGAACGAGGAGGTCCATCTGCTACAGATCGTGCGCGAGGCGCTGTCCAATGCCGCGCGGCACGCGCGCGCGGCCCATGTCCGGCTGCGGCTCCTGTCCGATGCGGCGAGCGGCGAGGTCGGCGTCGAGGTCAGCGACGACGGCGTCGGACTGGACACCAATCCGGGCCGTCCCGGCCATTACGGCCTGACCATCATGCGCGAGCGCGCGGCGAGCCTCGGCGGTACCCTCCAGATCGAGCCCGGCGTCGCGGCGGGCACCGTCGTGCGGCTGCGCTTCCCGCCGCGATCGCGACGCCACGATCGGCTCGTCGCCGATGGCCAGCTAGCCGGACATGCCGCAATGAAGTCTCGTCAATGAACGAGCAGACAGCGCTTGAGGCGCTGGATACCCGAGTCCTGGTGATCGACGATCATCCGCTGTTCCGCAAGGGCGTGGCCGACCTGCTGGCCATGGAGGAAGCGCTGACGCTGGTCGGCGAGGCAGCCGACGGCGAGGAGGGGCTGGCGCTCGCAGACCGGCTTCGACCCGATCTGATCCTGCTCGACATGAACATGAAGGGGCTGAACGGCCTGCAAACGCTGCGGCGCTTGCGCAGCGACCCGGAGCAGGAAGCCCGCATCATCATGCTCACCGTCTCCGATAGCGAGAGCGACGTGGTGGCCGCCCTGCGCACCGGTGCCGATGGTTACCTGCTCAAGGACATGGAGCCCGAGGACATCCTCGCCCGGCTGCAGGAGGCGATGCGCGGGCGCCTGGTGATCAGCCCCCGGCTCACCGAATTGCTGGCGCGCGCGCTGCGCGAGCAGCCCGGACCGACCAGCTCGGACCAGGCCGGCCTCACCGCCCGCGAGCGCGAGATCCTGGACTTGATCGCGGAGGGCCTCAGCAACAAGCTCATCGCGCGTGAGCTCGATCTCGCGGTCGGGACGGTGAAGGTCCACGTCAAGCATCTGCTGAAGAAGCTCGGCCTCAAGAGCCGGGTCGAGGCGGCCGTGTGGGTGTTGAACAGCGATCGTGGCGGACCCTGATCGGCTGCGCCATGGCGCGCGACTCAACGTTAAGGGTGGAGCTAGAGCGCGCGCTATTTTGCGGTACCTTGATCAATCCGCCGAATCAGCCTGTCGAGATCCTCGGCACGGTTCGGCTTGAGACGCTTCGCCTCGATCAGGGCGGCTTTGGCAGGGCCGGGTTGGCCGCTGTGCATGTAGGCCATGCCGAGCCCGATGAAGGCGGCGCCATTCTCGGGGTCACGGCCAATGACGCGCTGGAATTGATCGATGGCTTCGCCGTAGCGCTGGCCAAGCATCAAGGCGCCGCCAAGACGGTTACGTGCCAAGCTGGAGTCGGGTGCAGCGTCAACGGCCTGGGTCAAGGTCGCGATGGCCGTGTCGATGTCTTGCGCAGCGAGCTGTGCCTCGCCGCGACTAATGAGCGCGTCGACCGAGGTAGATGGCTCGTTAGCGCTAAGCGCGGCCGCGAGCAGCCCCACGGATAATGTGGTGGTGAGTCTCAGTGTGTTCAGCATGGTCATTTTGGGTCTTTCGGCTGAGCGTATGGCAGCCTGCGCTGCAACGCTCCGGGCGCGGTATCACCCGGATGTCGCAGCAGGGATGAGGCTCCCGACGAGCGGGAGCCGTCGCCGGCACTACTTCAGCGCACCTTCACCGTAACGCGCCTCGAACTCCTTGCGCACCTTCTCGATCT
>NZ_JBUDPI010000279.1:0-5038 GCF_054919635.1 Halochromatium sp.
CGCCATAGGTCATCTCGCCCTCGAGATGGCCCTTCTCGAACTTCGCCTTGCTGCGCCAGCCGACCCGGTAGCCGGGATCACTGGCGCGTTTCCAGAGCGGGTCGCCTTTGAACGAAAGTACGCCTGCCATCGCTATTCTCTCACCTCATCGCATCGATTGATGCCCACGCTTGATGCCCGATCAGACACAGCCTGTGGGCTTTGGCAAACCACCCCATTTGCAGATCAGCTTCATGGGGCCTTTCTTGAAGATGTTGTAGAGCTCTTTGGTCGAGACACCTTGCTTCTTGGCGAAGATGCGGATCGGCGGCACCACGCCATCGTTGTCGTACATGCTGCGCGCCTCGCGAATGAACTGCATCACCTGCTCGTTCATCTCGAACTCGTCTTGCTCGGCAAGCTCCACCGCAAGCTCTTCGGTCCAGTCATCGCGGTTGAGCAAGAAGCCTTCGTTATCGAGCGGTACTGCTAGAGCCATCGATCCACCTCGTCGTGACGTTGTATCGGGAAAACCTAAAATGGTTCCTGAAAGATGGCCCCAGGATGCGGGGATTCTACCCCGAGCGGCATAGGGTTTAAGGTCAGCCCGCGCGGCTAGCGCCGAGCCTCGCGGTTGTTGCGCACCGCATCGAGCACGCCATCCCAAAAGCGGATGCGCGCGCAGATCGCCTCCTCGGCGGCGATCACGGCCTCCTCGAGCCGCTCCGGATCATCGCCGCAGAGCTGCTCGAGCATCGACATCGACAAGGGACCATGGAAGTCCTCGTCGAGATGGATATGGCGGCTCAGGTAATAGTGGAAGGCAGGCGCGTCTTGCTCATTGATCGCCATGCGCGAGAGCAGTGAGCGGAACATCTCCGGGATCACACGCTCGCGGCCAACGGCGAGCGCCGCGGCAACAGCATGCGGCTTGTCCTCGCGAATAAAGCAAAAGGTGGTCTCGCTGAAGTAGCGCGAGGGCAGCGGGACGAGGTCCGAGTAGAGCGCGGCGTCAAGCCCTTTCTCTTGCACCAGCGCGACGAAACGGCGCGGGTTGTCGCCATCGGCACCGATCTCGTGCATCGCCTGGCAATAGAATTCGAAGTGGCTGCTATAGCTCGGGCCGCTGCTGCCTTCGATGCTGTCGGACTCTTCTTCCAACACCAACTGGTTGATGAAGTAACGGACGGCTGGGTTGCCCTGCGGCGGCCAAGGCACCTGGATCGGCGCCAGCTTGCCCTGTAGGTACTTGATCAGGGACATGAAGTCCCAGACCGAGAAGGCGTGATGTGCCATGAACACCCGCAGGTCGTCGATGTCTTTGAGCTCGGCATAGATCGGGTGCTGATTGAGCTCTTGGATCAGGGGCTGAATGGGTGTCAGGTCGGGTGCTGCCATGGTGTGACCTCTCGAAGTCGTACGTCGCATCGTAACGGCCAATATACGCCCGAACCGGCGTGCTCCAAGCGGGAGTTGCGGCCTGATTCGAGATGAGCGGTTTGGTCGCTGCCGTGTATAGTACGCCGCTGGCGTCAACATGCAGTTTCCGCAACGACTCGCAGTTTCAGTATCTACTCAAAGGGGGCACCAGTGGAGCAGGTTTCAGCAGTGATTGGTTCCATCAACGGGTGGGTCTGGGGACCACCGATGCTCGTGCTGATTCTCGGTACGGGCCTTTACCTTTCCGTGGGCCTCAAGGCGATGCCGCTGCATCGGCTTCCGTTCGGCTTCCGCACGCTCTGGCGCGGCCGCAAGGAGCAGGGCAGTGGCGATATCACGCCGTTCAACGCCCTGATGACCTCGCTCTCGGCGACCATTGGAACCGGCAACATCGCCGGTGTTGGGACTGCACTCGCCATCGGCGGGCCTGGTGCACTGTTCTGGATGTGGATCACGGCCCTGGTCGGCATGGCCACCAAGTACTCCGAGGCCGTGCTCGCGGTGCGCTATCGCGAGGTCGACGAGAAGAACAATCACGTCGGCGGGCCCATGTACTACATCCGCAACGGCTTGGGGCCGAAATGGCTTTGGCTGGCGGTACTGTTCGCCATCTTCGGCGCCATCGCCGGTTTCGGCATCGGCAACACGGTGCAAGCCAACTCGGTGGCACACGCGCTCGAGACCAAGTTCGGCGTCCCCGAGCTGGGCACCGGGCTGGTGATGGCCTTGCTGGTTGGGTTGGTGCTGATCGGCGGCATTCGCTGGATCGCGCAGGTCGCCGGCCGGCTGGTGCCCTTGATGGCGCTGGCCTATCTCGTCTCTGGGTTGATCGTGCTGGCGCTGAACCTGGGAGAGATCCCAGGGGCGATTGTCACCATCGTCGACTACGCCTTCACCCCGGCGGCCGGGGTCGGCGGCTTTGCTGGCGCCTCGGTGATGCTAGCGCTACAGATGGGCGTGGCGCGCGGCATCTTCTCGAACGAGGCTGGCCTTGGCAGCGCGCCCATCGCCCATGCTGCCGCCGAGACCGACAGCCCGGTGCGGCAAGGCACCATCGCCATGCTCGGCACCTTCATCGACACCATCATCATCTGCACCATCACCGGGCTAGTGATCGTCGTCTCTGGGCAATGGAAGGCCGATAGTCCCGAGTTTACTGATTGCGTTGAGCGTGGCGGCGTCATCGAGGAGCGCGTCGACAGCTCATGGATGATCCGCAAGCCAAGCACGGTCTGCATGCTCGAGGCCGCCGACGGCAGCACTGAAGAGCACAACCGCAACATCACCGGCGCGGCCCTGTCCGCGGTCTCCTTCGGCGAGGAGCTGCCCGGTAGCGGCGCCTATGTGGTCTCGATCGGGCTCGCGCTCTTTGCCTTCACCACCATCCTCGGCTGGAGCGTCTACGGCGAGCGCTGCGTTGAATACCTATTCGGGGTTCACGCCATCATCCCGTTCCGGGTGCTCTGGGTGATCGCAATCCCGATTGGTGCGATCAGTCAGCTCGATTTCGTCTGGCTACTGGCCGACACCATGAATGCGATGATGGCGATACCCAACCTGATCGCGTTGCTCTTGCTGAGCCCGGTTGTGTTCAAGGTGACCCAGGCGTTCTTTAAGAGCCAGAAGAATCCGCGGTGACGGCTTGGAGGTTGTTTCTCCAATCAAACAGGTCGAGACGATCGCGGAAGGCCGGGGAATTCGCGAGCTAGCTCAGTTGCGCAAACGTTTTGGCCCCGGAAACTGGAAAAAGAAGAAGGGGATAGCGATGATCCGCGTCCAGGATGGCAGCTTGGCCCAGGCTGAAGTTCACTGGTACGAAGCGCATGGCATTGGCAAGGTCAAATTGAAGGTGAAGCGATGGCTTTGAACTTTGTAGTCTGCCTTAGCAAGGATCAGCTCGGCGATTTGTCTGGTGACGATATCCAGCTCGGTCGACTCTACGAGGTGTTGGATGCGGACGCCAAGCATGACATGATCCGCATCATCGACGAGTCGGGTGATGATTATCTCTACCCGAAATCCTGCTTCGAGCCAGTGATAGTCAGCGAAACCGCAGCGAGCCGGCTCACTCAAGTGTTACCGAATAATCGCTAGCTACAGCGAGAGGCAGGAGGTAGCAGATCGGGCTGGGCTCAGCCGGTCTGCTTGCTGCCGCCGAGGCACTCGGGTGAGGTCGGGGCCGCACCGCCGCCCTTGTCGAACCATTCCTGCGGTGTCCAGGCGTGGATGGCCAGTGCGTGCAAGCCGCCCGCGAGCTCATCGCGGACTAGCGCATTGACGCGCCGGTGACGGTCGATCAGCTTCTCGCCGGCAAAGACCTCGCTAACAGCCAGCACCTTGAAGTGCGACTCGGCGCCTTCGGGCACGTTGTGCATGTGGCTCTCGTCGGTGACCTCGAGGTGCATCGGATTCAAGCCGTTGGTTAAATGCTCGGAAATACGGGCTTTACGCTTCATCGGTGTCTCACTCAGCTCCTAACGGTTACTGCTCTACACGTGGCGAGGAGATAGGGTCGCTCGCCTGTCGACCAAGTCCGTGCTAGGCCCACGCGGCTCATGGGCGCGAAAAGCGGTCGCAGCTTGCGTATGAAGTCCTCGTGGGTTGGTGGCAACTCTAGATCACCGATCTTCTCGTGTGTGCCAGAGTCGCAGAACGTAGATGATCTCGCCGGAGATCTCGTAGCGCACCTCGTACTGACTCACGAGCAGCCGCCGGACCTCGCGCGGCTCGAACTGAAACAATTGCTCGCCGATTCGCGGTTGCGTCAGCAGGCTGGTTGGCGCCTTGACGAGCGCCTGAACGGCGCGTGCTGCTGCCGATTTGCTCACTGGCGCCAAAAACTCGTGGAGCCGCGCCAGATCAGAGAGCGCCTTGCTGGTTCACTTCAGCTCCATCAGCGCGGGACGGGTAGCGGTTCATCCGCGTCTAAGCGCTCAGCCCACGCTTGAACGGCTTGGTGGTCGATGACTCGGCCTGCATCGACGTCGGCCAAGGCTTCCTGGGTAAGACGATCACGCTCTTCCTCGAGGGCGATCCAGGAGGAAAGCGCCTGCTTCATGATCCAACCGCGTGAGCGCTCTAGGCGGTCGGCCATTTGATCGACTTTCTCGGCCAGCGGAACAGGGACGTGCGCGGTCAATACGCGTGTTGCGGCTTTGGCCATCGGCGACCTCCTCGGTCTGTCGGGTTGTGATTCAAATTGAATCATATTGATTGAAAATGAATCTCGCAAGGAGGCGTCAAGTTAGGCGATGCCAAGTTGTGGGTACACACACCCGGACAATCGCTCGAGCCAAGCGCGCTAGGCTTTTGCGCTCCTGACGCTATTGCGTCTTGAGCAGCGACATTATCTCTGCGTACCCCTGCTCGCGGGCGTGATCCGCGGCTGTCTTGCCTTCGAAGTCGGGCAACGTCGTATCGGCGCCCTGTGCGAGCAGCAGCTCAACGGCCTGGCGGTGGCCCCGGTGTGCGGCCCAGATCAGCGGGGTGTAGCCCTGGGTCTGCTCCTTGGCGTCGATCATCGCGCCCTGCGCCAGCAGCTGCGCCATCACGGCGGTATGGTTGTTCGAGGCCGCCAGCAGCAGCGCCGTATAGCCGCCTTGATCCACCGCGTCTACTT
>NZ_JBUDPI010000028.1:0-19716 GCF_054919635.1 Halochromatium sp.
GGCCAACAAAGGTGATTCCAGCGGTGAAGAGGGCTGCTGATCGAGGCCGGTGAAGCGCAACGAACAGAATTCATGCGAGAGCGGGGCGAGCCACCACTCCGCTCCTGGTGCAACGTCGTTCGGGCAGCACGGCTGCCCGTGCTGCTTGCATATCGTCGATCGCTTCTTCCGGAGAGCCGCCCCAAGCCACCTGGCGTCGCGCTAGCAGAGCCTGGAATGCTAAGCGATCCATGTCGGCGATGGTTCTGGCTTGACTTGGCCCGAGCAAGCCCTCCTGGACCAAGAATATTGCAAACTCGCGACGAAGCTCCTCTTCAGCGCGGCTAGGGGGGAGCTTCAGCGCATTGAAGGCGTCTTCGGGAATTGGTAGGCAATGCATCGATTTTGCGTGCGCGGCGTGAAAGGCTGAAAGAAGGTTAGCACGTTTGGCCGTAACCGCTGGCTTGCCGCTAAGTCTGATCCTTCCCGCGTCCGACTTGCCTCGATGAACGAAAGCGCAGCCTCAGCAGCCTTGTATCAATTGGTGTCGATGTCACGCCAGACCTGCTGGTCACGCCCCTGTTCCTTGGCCTGATAAAGCGCCTGGTCGGCAGCCTGTTTCAGGGCTTCAGCGTTTGCGACCGGCTGTTGCGCTCGATGCGTGCTGGCGCCGATGCTGAGGGTGATGTGATCGGCAACGGGTGAATAGGCATGCGGAATGGCCAGGGCATGGATCGCTGAGCGCATCTGTTCGGCTACTTGGCAGGCGCCGGTGGCATCGGTCTCGGGCAAGAGGGCGACGAACTCCTCGCCACCATAGCGGGCAACGAGATCGGCGGAGCGGGCCGGCACTTGCGCCAGTGCTTGCGCAACACGGCGCAGGCAGAGATCGCCGGCGCCATGTCCGTAGCTGTCGTTGTAGGGCTTGAAATGATCGATGTCGATCATCAGCAACGATAGCGGCCCTTGATAGCGCGATTGCCGGTTCCATTCCTGCGAGAGCTTGCGGTCGAAATAGCGTCGATTCGGGATCTCGGTGAGGCCATCCTGGAGCGCGATTTTCTCGAGCAGATCGGTCTTGAGCTTGAGGCTGACCTGATTGTGAACCCGAGCACGGACGATGGCCGCATTGAAGGGCTTGGAGATGTAATCGGCAGCCCCGAGCTGCAACCCTTTGGCTTCATCCTGTGCCTGGCCCAAGGCGGTCACGAAGATGACCGGAATCGAGTGTGTGGCTTCATCCGCCTTGAGCTCGCGGCAGATGGCGTAGCCATCCTGATCCGGCATCAGGATATCGAGCAGGATCAGGTCCGGCGCCGGATCACGCCGTGCCAGCTCCAAGGTCTTGGCGGCGCTGGTCGCGGTGATGATGCGATACTCGGCCTTGAGCAGCTTGGCCAGTGCATGGATGTTGGCAGGCTGATCGTCGACGATCAGAATCGTGGCGCGCTGTTCTCTCACCTCATGCCTCACGTTCGGGGTTGGCAATGCGGTCTGCAGCGCGCTTCAGCAGCTCAGCTGCGCGCTCATGGTCGAAGGTTTCGATATAGGTTTGTAGCTCGCGCGCGAGGGCCGTACCGCCATGCTCGCGAATAGCAGCGATAACTGCAACGAGCAGTGCATCGTCGATTAACTCACCCGCGGAGAGGGCACGCAGGACCTGATCGATGGCCTCAAGGCTTTCTCCTGCATCGCGTTGGTGGCGCTCAGTCGGTTGCTGGTCCTGCGTCGATGGGTGGGCGCTGGTGCTGTCAGCCACGTCGTCGGGGGCGGGAGCGTTGGCTGCGCCCAGGGTTGCAGGCGCGTCTGCATCATTGGCATCTGTCGCTAGCCGAGCTAAGCTCGCGCGAGCTTGCTGCAGAGCCTGGGAAAGCGCCTCGTGCTTGGTGCCGGGGATGGGCGCTTCATGGGGGCCGAGATGTCCGAGCTGCTGATCGATCTCGGTGGCGATCGCCGCCAGCTGGGTGGCGCCGAGCGTGCCGGCCAGGCCCTTTAGCGTATGCAGCATGCGTCTTGTCTCGATCGTCGGCGGTTGTTGCGCCACTTGCTCGCCGAGATGAGAGAATTCGCCCTCGATCTGACGCCGAAAGCGATGCAGCAATCTCAGATAGAGCACGGCATCCTGATCGAAGCGCTCGAGTCCATGTTGTAGGTCGAACCCTTCAAGTGTATCAGGCAACAGCGCGTTCGTGGCTGTTGAGCGGTCGGGAGCGGGGTCCTGCGGCCCAATCCGGGGCGGCTGCTCAGGTGTGGGGGTCGGCACCGCATCGGGGTCAGCTGCGCCCTGGTGACTGTGGCTCTGACTGGGGCTGGGGCTGGGGCTGGATGGCAGCGCTGTGCGAGATCTGCTCGTAACCGGTTCCTGGGCAGGCAGCCAGGCTTCGAGCAGCTGGAACAGGGTCTGCTTCTCGATCGGCTTGGCGAGATGGTCATTCATCCCGGCATCGCGCGCCCGCGCTCGATCGTCTTCCATCACCGCCGCCGAGAGGGCCAGAATCGGCAGGTCCGGATGCTGGGTGCGGATGCGCCGGCTGGCCTCGAAGCCGTCCATGACCGGCATCTGTAGGTCCATGAGCACCAGGTCGACCGGTTCTTCGGTGAGCCTGTCTAGGGCTTCGCGACCATTGCTCGCAGGGATGATGCGTGCGCCTGTCTTTTTCAGCAGCTCGGTCGCGACCTCTTGATTCAGACTATTGTCCTCGGCCAGCAGGATGGTCCGGCCCCGCAAGTTGGGCGCCCGTTCTGGGTCCGTTGGCTGCTGACTGGGGGCTTGTTCGGCACGCGCTCGCGCCATGGCGTTGAGCAGCGTGCGCGGGGTGACCGGTTTACTGAGAAACGCGCTAAAGAGGGACGCATGCTGGCTCAGACCCTCCTGGCTGTAGGCGCTAATGATCAGCGCCGGGATCTGGGTATCGGTCAACACCCCTTGGGTGCGCAATGCGTGCAGGCGCTCGAGGGTTGCGACCCCGTCGAGCTTGCCAGGCAGCTTCCAGTCGACCAGGATGAAATCGAAGGGCAACCCTTGGACCTCAGCGGCCTCGACGGCGGCGATGGCGGCCTCGCCGGTGTCGGCCTCGGTAACCTTGAGCGCCTCCTGCTCGAGCATATCGCGCAGCACCTTGCGGGCAGTGACATGATCATCGACCACCAGCACCCGAGCACCGGCGTGGATGGTCTCTGCATGTCGGGGTGCAGAGGCGGGCTGCGAGGAGAGCGGCAGGCTCAGCTCGAAGCCGAAGGTGCTGCCTTGACCCGGGTGCGAGGCGAGCCTGAGCGCGCCGCCCATCTGCTCCAGCAAACGGCGGCTGATGACCAGGCCGAGCCCGGTGCCACCATGCGTGCGGGTGGTGGATGAATCCCCCTGGGCGAAGGGCTGGAACAGGCGCTGCTGTTGCGCCTCGGTCATGCCGATGCCGGTGTCGCGTACCTCGACGCGCAGATCGGCGCGTTGAGCCTGTCGCGGTAAGAGCCGGATCTCCAGTTCGACCTGACCCTGCGCGGTGAACTTGATGGCGTTGCTCAGCAGGTTGGTCAACACCTGTGCCAAGCGCATCGAGTCGCCAATCACCGCCGGAAGCCCATGGGCGTTGCTCTGAAAGATGAGCTCGATGCCTTTGTCCTCGGCAGCCGCGGCGAACAGGATCTGTATCTGATCGAGCAGATCGTCGATGTGAAACGGCCGCGATTCCAGCTCCAGCTTGCCGGCCTCGATCTTCGAATAGTCGAGGATGTCGTTGATGATGCCGAGCAGCATGCGCGAAGAATCGCGAATCTTGCCCAGATAATCCCGTTGTCTGTCATTCAAGGGGGTTGCGAGCAACAGCTCCGAGAGACCGATGACCGCGTTCATCGGCGTGCGGATCTCGTGGCTCATGTTCGCCAGGAATTCGCCCTTGGCCTGGTTGGCGCGCTCGGCCGCCTCTTGCGCCTGCTTGATCTCGGTGAGGTCGTTGTAGACCGAGACCACCTCGCCTGAGGAGAGCTTGAAGACGCTACTTTCTCGCCATCCCTGAAGTTGCTGATCCTCATAGTGTGCCAGTGGAAGTGCTGCGCTCTTGCCCGTTCGCGCCACTTGCCTCAAGGTCTCGAGCAGTCCCATCTCTTCCACCGCTGGGAAGCACTCGGTCACCCGACGACCGATGACATCCTGACGTTGACGCTGGTCCATCCGTTCCGCGGCGGCGTTATAGCCAGTGAAGACGAAATCCTGCCCATCATCGACCGGCTGGAAGACCGCGACGCCGCTGCCGGTGTTCTCAAAGATGCCTTGGAAGCGCTCCTTTTCCGCCTCCAGTGCCTCCTTGGCCTGCTTGGCCTCAGTGATATCGAGATCGCTGCCCCGATAGCCCACCAGACGACCGTCACCGGCAAGGACGGGCGAGGCGTGGGTGCTGACCCAGATGCGATGGCCGTCCTTATGCACAACGGGATTGATCAAGCCGTCAAAGGATTGGTGTTTGGCAAAGCCCCTTAATGCTGCCGCCTTGAAGGCCTCGCGGCCGCCTGCCGGATGCAGATCATAAAAGTGGGCACGTCCGACGAGCTCATCGGGCTTGTAGCCCCAGACGGTCTCGGCCACCGCGCTCAGGTAGGTATAGCAACCCTGAGCATCAACCTCCCAGGTCACTGTGCGGCTTTGCGCCGCGAGTTGTTGCAAACGCTGCTCTCGGTCTTGGAGGTCGCGCTGGGCCTCCTTGAGCGCAGAGATATCCTGAATAATCGACCAGATGACCTCTCGTCCTTCCGGTGTCTGGGTCTTGAAGCCGTTGAGCAGCACCGGGTAGCGGCTTCCATCCTTGCGGATGTATTCCTTCTCGAACGGACCATAGACGCCGGTCTGGCGCAACGATTCCAGGGCCTGCTGTTCGAGCGGTAGGTATTGTTTGGGCGTGAGCTCCCAGTAGCTGAGTTGGCGGAATTCCTCTGCGCTGTAGCCGGCGGGCTCGTTGATGGCGGCATTGAATTCGAGGAAGGCGCCAGTCTCGAAATCGTTCATTGCGATACCGACCGGCGAGCGTTCGAAGAGGCCGCGGAACTTGGCTTCCTCGGCCATAAGTCGACGCTTGGCGGTAATGCGATCGGTGACATCCTCGTTGATGCCGACGACGCGAATTGCGCGCCCCTGCTCATCACGGATGACGCGTGCGACGCCTCTGAGCGTGCGAGATGCCTGATCCTTGGGACGTTTGAGCTGGATCTCGATATCGAAGTGCTGATCGTCCTCGACCAACGCCCGGAACGTGGCCTCGGCTTGCAGGCGGGAATCCGGGTGCAGGTTTTCAGCCCAATCATCGAAATGGCCTCGGAAACGCGCGGGATCGACGCCGTAGAGACTGAACATCCGCTCGTCCCAAAACAGTCGATCCTGCTCGAGATCATAGTCCCAGATGCCGAATTCAGCCGCGTCGGCCGCCAGCTGCAGGCGCTCACGGCTCTCGATGAGTTGTTGCTCTGCCTGCTTCTGCTGGCTGATGTCGTGCAAGATCGCCATCAACCGGGGCTGTCCATCCAACTCCAGATAGATGGCTGAGAGCTGGATATGAAGCAGGTGGCCATCCTTGTGTCGATGCAGGGTCTCGAATTCGTCGTGGCCTTGAGTGATGATTTTGTGGACGTGGGCGGCGGTTTCTTCAGGCCGCTCCTTGGCCTCATAGTCGCGAATGCGTAGCCGGGCGAATTCCTTGGCGCTGTAACCGAGCTGCTCATGCGCTTTGCGGTTGAATTCGAGCGTGGCGCCATCGGTCGGATCGATGACGATCATGGCATCCGGAGAGTATTCGAAGAGAATGCGGAATTTCTTCTCTTGTTCTTGCAGCTCGCGGTTGAGCTGATGGCGTGTCTGTTGATGCTCCTTCAACAAGACGAACCAGCGGTTGTAATAGAGGCTGACCAGGTCGCGTTGGCTGACCAGTCCCAGCAGCTGGCCATCCTCGCCCACCACCACAACGCGCTTGATGCGGCAACGTCGACAGAAGACGAGGGCTTCGGCGATGGTCGCTGACTCATCGAGCGTCAGCAACGGCGCGCTCATGATGGTCCGTACCGGGGCTTGCCAATCCAGGCCGTCGTCTCCGAGGAGCTTGAGTAGATCGCGCTGGGTGAGGATGCCGACCGGCTGCGCATCGCGGAGCATGATGCTGGCGCTGAAGTGCCCCTCGTCCATGCCTTGCACAACCGCTTGCAGCGGCATGTCCTCGCCCACGACAAATGGCTGCATGCTATGCAGCAGGTCGCCGAGGCTTTGCATCTCGGCCAGTACCTGCGGGTCGAGGCAGCCCGCTAGGTCGGTATAGCTGACGATGCCCTGCAGCTGACCATCAGGGTCGACCAAGCAGATATGCTCGGAATGGTTTCGGATCGCCTTGAGTCCATCCAGCGCTGAGGCATCGGGATCGAGCAGGGCGGCTTCCGGAAGCTCCAGCGCCGAGAGTGGTGTCGACAGCGGCAGCCCCTTGATCTGCAGCGACAGCAGCATGCTGGAGAGCACCAGCCGATAGCCTGACTGGGTGCGCACCACGACATCGCGGATATTGTGGCGGTTCATGGTCTGAACCGCCTCGGCGAGGGGCGCGGTCTCGGGAAGGGTCACGACCTCAGCGGTCGCAATGCTGCGTAATGTCGGGAAAACCATCTACCCCTCGGCGGTTGTCGGGCGGCACCAGGTCGATGAAGGGTCCGTTCCGACTTGGCCCTGTGCTGACCGGCTCAGGGCGGCACTCTAGCGAGGTCGGTCGTCAAGGAACATGATTTTTTGTTGCTGCCGCAGATTCTGTTCTGGTCACGCGCTGCGCAATCGGCTGATCTTCACAAGACCCACGGCCGCCAGCGGCAGTAGCAGGCTGATCAGCATTGCGGTGATCATCAGTGCGCCCAGATCGCCGTAATCGGCCGGTACGCTAATCTCGCCGCTCGCTCGGTCTTGCACCTCTCGGGTGACACTGAAGACCTGGTTCAGATACTTGGTGCCGAGCTGGCTCGCGGAGAGCGCCAGATTGGTGAACGAGGCCATGATGGCGAAGAAGGTGGCCTTGAGCTGGGCCGGTGCCGAGCTGGCGATCCAGGCCAGCATGGGAATCATTGCGATCTGCCCCAGGGGCGACTCCAGTGCGGTGTCGACCACCGCGATGAACCGGGCATCGACAAGCCCGCCGGTAAGCGCCGCAGTCCATTCGTGCAGCCCGTAGTACATGCCAATCATCGGCAGATAGAGCACCGTGCTGGCCAGTGTCAACACGACGACCAGATAGCGGATCGAGCGCTCGGCCATGAAGCGGCGGAAGATGAACATGCCAAACAGGGTCAGGCTACTGCCGATCAGCGCCAGCACGGCGAGGAACTGTTGGTCGAACCCCAGCTCATCGATCATCCACCAGGTCTGACCGGGTCCGGGGTTCGGCATGGCGCGGAAGACGAAGATGATCAGTGCCGTGCCCACCAGCAGCCGGCGCGCCTCGGGCTCGAGCACCTGAACGAGCCGGGAGATCAGGAACAGGATGATCGCGAGCGAGCCGGCAAAGATGATCTCCTGGTTATACGGCAGGTCGCCGAGTCCGAGGCTGAGCGTAAAGACCACGAAGGCCAAGCTGCCGCCCAGAATCCACCAGTTCGGCGCCGTGCGCTCCTGCTCGCCGTCTAGCAGCCGCAAGGCGGCTTGCTTATCGAGGCCCTGTTGCCGGAGCTGGCGCAGATGCCGCTGGCGGAGCAGCGCCGCGAGCCCAACACCCAGGACCGAGATCACCGGGATCAGCAGCGCCAGCTCATAGATCAGGATATAGGTGTCGACCTTGTCCGTTTCGGACATCGACTCGACGCCGGCGAACAGAAAGATGTTGGCCAGTGAGACCAGCACGCCGCCGCCGATAATCGCCACCCGGCCCAGCGTCTGCATGGTGGTGTGCATCAACTTGCGCTGGGCCTGGTCGACCAGCGTCCCATCCGGATGCACCCGCGGGACGGCCTCAACCGTCATCGCATCGGCCACCACGTCCTGCACCACATAGCCCACTGGGGCGAGCAGAACGCTCATCACGAACCAGGCCTCCACCGGCAGCATCGTCGCCATGCCGGCGGGATCGGACAGCAGGCCGATCATGATCAGCAGACTCGCGGTGAGCATGGCCGCGCCCAGATAGACGAGCAGGGATTTCCAGCGCCAGATCAGGTCGACCAGATGGCCTAAGGGCATCTTCAGCGCCCAAGGGATGCCTGCCCAGAAGCCCAGACCGGCCAGAAATGCCGCCGACAGACCGAGATAGTCCTTAACGAAGAAGGTACCGACGATGGCCGTGAGCCCCTGGATGCCGAAGGCCACATAGATCATCAGGGGTGGTAGATAGGACAGCCGCATCTCTCGGCCAAGCTCGAAGATGTTGCGGTCGATCCAGTGATAGGCGCGGGTGATCATAGGCTAAAGCTAGCAAAAAGCGGCCGCTGAATCATGCTTCTTTGTTTTTGGTGTTGACTTGGAAGGCCCCGCTGTCAGCGGTGAGGCTGAGCGATCGGTTGAAAACCTTTCCCGAATCCTCTTTGATTGCGCCTCCTGTGGTCGAGCCAGTGGTTGCGCGATCAGGGTTCTTGGGCTCGAAAGACAATGGCAGAAAAGCTGGTTTACGAATTTGTCACGTTGTTCGTGGTGCTCGACCCATTTGGGATGCTAGCGGTTTTTCTGGCTGTGACGCCCGGCCTGGAGTCGGCACAGCGGGCGAAGGCAGCCGTGCTGGCGATCCTCTATGCCTTCGCCGTCTTGGTGTTCTTTATCGGCGTCGGTGAGCTGCTGCTGATCCAGATGGGCATCCCGCTGCTGGCGTTTCAGATCGCTGGTGGCATCCTGTTGGCACTGTATGGGATCGAGATGAGCCTTGGCGCGCATGCGCCTGGTGCTGGACCGAGCGCTGCCGGCGGGCTGCGAGCGGGTGGCAGTATCCATGCGCTCGCCGTCTATCCGTTGGCGATTCCGGCGATCGCTGGCCCCGGGGCCATGCTGACGGTGGTGTTACTGACGGATAATCGCGAGCACAGCATCACCGATCAGCTCATCACCACGGGTGTGATGGGTGTCGTGATGCTGATCTTCCTGCTGATCTTGCTTGCGGCGAATCCGATCATGCGGGTGATTGGCGAAGGCGGCGCCAATGTGCTCAAGCGGGTGATGGGTGTGCTGCTGACGGCGATTGCCGCCAAGATGGTGCTCACCGCCTTTCAGGAGTGGCTCGGCTTGCCGCCGCTCTAAACCTCGGCTTGAGTACTCGAGGCTTGCTGCGGCACGTCAGGGCCGACCTGAGTCGGCCTTGATGCAGCTCAGGCTTGCCAGGCTTGCCTCACCTCGGCCAGATCGGCTTCGACCGGCACCCGCCCTGATCTACGCGAAGTGCGTGCAAGCAGGGCAGGGCGTGCAGCATCTCGGGGATTCAGAAGATTGGGATCATCGCGTAGCCCTTGGACTGATAGCCGATCTGCGAGACGAAGGTATTGCCGACGAAGTCGATGCCCGGGAGCAGGGTGCCGGAGTCGATCTTGAACAGGCGCGCCGCGACCGAGCAGGCCTCCATGTGGACGTTCGGCTTTGCTTGCAGTGCCTTGATCTGCTCGGCAATGGCCTTGTAGTGCGCTTCTTGATCAAGCGGGACATCGGTGTGATCGGTCGAGATCAACGGCAGCGATGGCCCTCGGAAGGTGAACACCATCTCGGGCTCGACGCCTTGGCGCTTGAGATCCTCATAGGTCTCGTCCATGACCTTCAGATACAGGGTCAGCTTCTTGGGGTCGCCCATGTTGATGTCCCAGGCCACCTTGCCGGTCTCGACGCCGGCGAGCGCTCGGGCGTCGTCCGGCTTGGCCTCCGCCTCATCAGCTGCGAACGTCGTGGCGCTGACGCCGGCGAGACAGCAGGCGGCGAGGCAAAGCGCGGTAAGGTGGAAAGGTTTGCTGGTGAAGGGCATCGCAGTGGGTCTCTGGTGATTGTGCTTAAGGGTTGGATGAGGCGGCTGAAGGTCCCGCCGCCGACGCTGGTCTGCCGGCGGGGCGGACGTTGTAGGCTGCCGCGGTTCGTTTGGTCACTTACTTGAAGCGCTCGCGTGCCTTGTGCAGCGATTCGCTCAGGCTATGCCAGGCCTTCTCGAAGCCATCCTTGACGTCGTCCCAGGCCTCGTCGCCGGCGGCTTGGAGCTCGGCGAGCTGCTCGCGTGCATGGTCGCGGCGCTCCTGTAGCTTTGCGACCTCGTCCTGGTAGCGGATCTTTGCATCGGCCTGGGCCTCGTCCGCCTTGGCCTTGAGTTTTTCGATCTCGGCATTCCACTGGTCGAGCTGGGCCTTGGTCTTTTCGATGTAGGCATTCTTTTCGGTCATCGTCCACTCCCTCTCTGGTTACTGTGAAGGCGCTGCGTCAGCGATCATCGAGCCCTTGCTCACGCATGCGGGGTCTTGAGTGGAGCAGGCTATGACGCCGAGGGCTCGATGCGCAACGCAATCGTCGCACAACGGCGATTATAGGGCAGCTCATCCGGTTTCGACCGCCCGCAATTGGACCGCTTGTCGTTTGGCTCGGCGGCCGTCAGGATAGGGCAGCGAACACCGAGGGCTCGAGAGCACCATGGCGTCGACCGACCCGCAGACTGAACAGCGCAGCCCGATCTGGGAGCTGGTGCCGTTGTCCGACTATCGGCTGCCATCCGCGCCAACCGCAAACACGGCAAGGCGCGGCCTGTCGTCGTTGAAGCGCCTGTTTGGTCGCCGGCAGCAACAGCAGGGGCCGGTGAAAGCCGAAGACGAGCTGCATGCGCTCGAGCACGAGCGCTTGGAGACTGTTGCCGGGCCGATCGATTGGCGGGAGGCGGCCCAGGTGCTGCAGACAGCGCTCGAGCAGCGCTCATCTGCCGATGCGGCCTGGTTCATCATCAGCCCTCCGGCTGCGGGTTATGCCGGTCTCCTCGAGACCTGGGCCGCGCAGCAGACTGCGGCCTGTCTCCCAAGTCCTGCGTATGAAATCGTTGCCGGCGATCACTCGGGCTGGCTCGCCGATCTGCCACAGGCCGATACGCCCTGGACCCTGCCGCGGCTCGAGCGCTGCTGGCTGCGGCATCCGGCGGGGTTGGATCTGGTACGCGATCTGTTCGACCGCCTACTCAGTGGAAAGCTCGGCTTCGCTCTGATCGGCTGCGATAGCTGGGCCTGGGCCTATCTGCGCTATGTGGCTCCGACCCAGGTGGTGCGCGCGCTGACGCTGCAGGCGTTCGATGGTGAGCGGTTGGCGATTTGGCTCAGTGAGCTGGCGTCTCGCTCGCCACCGGCCGAAGCCACCGAACGCGCAACTGAAGGAGCGCCTGAACGCACGACCGAACGCACGACGGAACGACCGCTTGACCATCACCAGCAACCGCTTCGCTTCCGCCACGCGCAGAGCGGCAACCTGGTGTTGGCGGTGAATGAACGCGATGAGACCGCAGTGAGTAGCGAGCTCCGCTATCTGGCCGCGCAGTCGCGCGGCAACCCGGGTGTGGCGCTGGCGCGTTGGCGTGCGCGGCTGCGATTGGAGCCAGACAAGCCAGAGGCGGCTGATGGCAAGTCTGACGACGAGGTTGATGCTGGGACTGCTGCCGGGCCGAGTGCTCGGGCCGATGCAGGAGCCGATAACGTGGCCGAGCTCGAGCCCGAGACCATCTGGGTTGCCCCTGCGCTCGAGTTCGAGCTGCCGAGCGGGCTGGATGAGCCCGAGGCCCTCGTCCTGCACGCCCTGCTGTTGCACGATGGACTGCCGGTTGATGTCCTCGAGGGCCTCTTGCCGCACGGGCGTTTTCGCACGCGTGCCCTGCTGCTGCAGCTCGCCGCGGTTGACCTGGTCAAGCCGCAAGCGGATGGCTGCTGGCGCGTGACGCCTGTTGCCTATGCGGCGGTGCGTGGCTTCCTGGCTGGACGCCGCTTCCTGGTTGACGATCTCTAGCGCAGCGAGTCCAGGCCATGGATACCGAAAAGCTTGACGCCCTGTTCCGCCGGCTCGACACCGGTGCGTTGCTGGATCTGGTGCTGATCCTCGTCAGCGCCGTCGCGCTGATCTTGGCACTACAGAAGGTGCTGCCCTGGCTCGCCAACCGGTTGCATGGTCGGTCCCGGCACTACCTGCTGGCGTTGGTCCCCCTGCTGCGTCTGCGCGTTGTCATCGGCGCCTTTCTGCTTCTGGTGCCGATACTGATCGAGCCCTCGTTGCAGAACATGGTCGCGATTCTCGGCTCGTTGGGGTTGGCGCTGGGCTTCGCGCTCAAGGATTACGCCAGTAGCCTGGTCGCGGGCATTGTCGCCGTTGGCGAAGCCCCCTATCGCAATGGCGACTGGGTCCAGATCGGCGATACCTATGGCGAGGTCACCCATGTCGGTATGCGCACGCTGAATCTGGTGACGCCGGATGACAACCTGGTCTCGATTCCCCATGCCAAGCTCTGGACCGAGCCGATCTCCAACGCCAACAATGGCAGCCCACAGCTTCAATGCACCGCAGACTTCTATCTACACCCGCGCCATGATGGTGCTCAGGCTCGCGAGCTGCTCTTCGATGTCGCGCTCACCAGTCCGTACCTTGCGCTTGGCGAGCCGATCGCGGTGGTGGCCGAAGAACAGCCCTGGGGCACACGCTACCGGCTGCGTGCCTATCCGATCGATGCGCGCCAGCAGTTTCGCTTCGCGACCGATCTAACGCTGCGCGGGAAGGCCGAGCTATTACGCCAGGGCTTCAGGATGGCGGCGGTGCCAGCGCAGCCTGACCCTGCTGGCGTTGCTTGACCGGTGAACGTTGCTTGATCCGAGACTGGCGATGCTTGATCCGAGACCGGCACACTGGGCTCATCCTGCTCCCTGCAGTTGCCCATCACTCGCGCGGAGCCGGCACGACCGAGAGCGCCTGTTCGGCTCCGTCGCGGTTGACGGTCACCGCGACCGGATCGCCGACCTTGAGCGCATTGAGTGCGTAGGTATAGTCGTAGATGTTCTCGATGCGGCGGCCGGCGATGGCGACGACCAGATCCCCGGCGCGCAGGCCGCCCTTGTCCGCGGGTCCATTCTCTGCAACCCCATCGAGCAGCACGCCCTCTAGATCGGTCTCGCTGTAGGCCGGGATGGTGCCCAGGTAGGCGCGTAGATTGGCACGGCTGGCGTCGGTGCTCGGCTTCTCTTGGGCGACGTAGGCAGGAGGCTCTGGGTTGCTGGCGATTGCGGTGCCGACCAGGCTGGTCAGTCGGGCGATGCGGGCAAGACCCTCGTAATCGATCTTGTCGGCGGTGTCGCGAGAGGTGTTGTAATCCGCATGCACGCCGGTGAAGAAGTTGAGCACCGGTGCGCCGGCCAAATAGAACGAGGTGGTGTCGGTCGGCAGGTAGGCATCGTCTTGGAGCCGCAAGGGCAGGCCGACTGGGACGTTACGGCGCTCTAGCTCGCGGCGCCACACCGGGCTCGAGCCGACGCCTTGGACGTAGAGGGCCTTGTCGAGCCGTCCGACCATGTCGAGGTTGATGTAGCCGATCACCTCTTCTGCGTCGCCGAGCTGCTCGACGAAGGCCGAGGAGCCGAGCCGTCCCAGCTCCTCGCCGCTCCAGGCGGCGAACAGCAGGTCGTGCTCGAGCTCGAGCTTGCCGGCCTGCTGTTGGGCGACGAGCCACTCGGCGATCTCGAGCAGTGCCGCGACGCCGGAGGCGTTGTCATCGGCCCCAGGATGGATCAGGCCCGGCTCGCCATCGCGCGAATCGAGGTCCTCGCCCATCCCGATATGATCGAGATGGGCGCCGATGACGACCAGTCGCTGGGCCGGACCCTGGGTCGGGCGCCCAGTCGGACTCTGGGTCGGGCGCTGGGTCAGCTCGGCAGGCGTCGGGAGCCGGCCGAGGACATTGCGCGCCTCGGTGCGCACCGGCGCGAGATCGACGCTGGCGCTGATTGCAACCTCAGGCAGCTCCAGCCCTGAGATCGCGTCGCCGCCATCCAGGGCCTGTTGCTGTGCCGCCAACGAGGTGCCGGCGGCAGCGAGGAGCTGGTCGGCGAGGGCATCGCTGATTGAGATCACAGGCAGGCTGCCGCCACCGGCGCCAGCCTCATTGGTCAGCGCGATCAACTCCTCCTTGACACCGGAGCTGGGGCCGCTGGCGATCAGCAGACCCGCGGCGCCCTGCTCGCGGGCGACCATCGCCTTGAAGCGCAGGTTGGCGTATTCGCTCAGGTACTGTCGGCGCTCGGGAGAGACATTCTCGGGGAGATAGCGCAGCGCCAGCACCCAGCGCCCCTCGACATCAAGGCCCTGATAGCTGTCGTAGGCGGGCTGCTCACCATTGCCGGGCGCGACCATGCCGTAGCCGGCAAAGACCAAGTTTGCCGGTCCGGTCTGACCATTCCCCGAAAAGGCGAGCGGTCGCCACTCCTGATCAAGCTGGGCGCTGGCGGTGCCGCCATCCGCGCTCGTCTTCAGGCCGCTGATCTCGAGCCGATTGTCGTCACCCAGCGTGACCGCTGAGGTCAGCTCGTAGGGCTGAAACCAGCCGCTGTCTTTCGCAGCGGGCTGCAGACCGATCTGTTGCATGACCTTGGCAACGTACTCGCTCGCCAAGCGTTCACCGGCGGTGCCCGTGCGTCGGCCGGCCATCGGCTCGGAGGTCAGGATCTCGACATGGCGGCGCAGATCCTCAGCGCTGATCGCGGTCTCGGTGGGCGGGGCCTCGATGCTGGGCGGCGTCGTCTCCGGCGCCGCGCTCGATGTGGCGTCGGGGGCGGTGCCGGCGGGTGGCAGGCCTAGCAGCTCGCGGGCGGCGGCGTCATCCCAATCGGCGATGAAGATCTGCGCCTGCTTGTTCGCGGTCCGGCTGCTGGCCCAGGCCAGCCGCTCGCCATCCGGCGTGAACACGGGCAGGCCGTCGAAACCGGCGCTGTCGGTGACCCGGACAGGTCTCGATTGGCCCTGGCTGTCGACCAGGTAGAGCTCAAAATTGGCATAGCCCTGGGCGTTGTTGGCGAAGACGATGTAATCGCCGCTGGGATGGAAGAAGGGTGCCCAGGACATGACACCGAGGTTGGTGATCTGACGCTGATCGCTGCCATCAGCGCGCATGGTCCAGATCTCGGCGACCTTGCCATTGGCCTCGAAGCGGCGCCAGACGATGCGCTCACCATCGGCGCTGAAGAAGGGGCCGCCGTCATAGCCATCGTGGTCGGTGAGCCGGCGCAGATTGCCGCCATCGGCATCCATGATGTAGAGCTCCATGAAGCGCGACGGGTCTTGCGCCAGGGCGGCCTGCTGCTCCGCCGAGCCTGGATCGCTGTAGGCGTGACGATTGGAGGCGAAGACGATCTGCTCGCCATCGGGCGACCAGGAGCCCTCGGCGTCGTACCCCTCGGCATCGGTGAGCTGACGCAACAGGTTGCCGTCGGTATCGGCCTCGAAGATCTCGTAGCTGGGGTCGAAGCTCCAGGAGTAGCGGCTGCCCTGGCCGGAGGCGCGCTTCTCGAGCTCCTCCTGCTGCTTGTCGCGCGCCGCGGGGTCGAGATGGGTCGAGGAGAAGAGCACGCGCTGACCATCGGGGTGAATCCAGGCGCAGGTCGTCTTGCCGGTGCCGGTCGAGACGCGCTTGGTGTCGCCCGTCTCCAGGTCCAGCAGATAGATCTGGTAGAAGGGGTTGCCGGGCTCGCGCTCACTCTGGAAGATCATGGTGCGCCCGTCGGCGCTGAAATAGCCCTCGCCGGAGCGGCGGCCCTCAAAGATCAACTGGCGGGTGTTGGAGAGCAGGCGTGCCTCGTTGCTGGCAGCCTGACCTTCCGCTGTCTGCTGGTCGGAGGCATCAGCCGAGACGGCACTCGAGGCGGCACCCGAGACGGCGGACGCCGCGATGGATGCGCTGAGCAGAAGCGGCAGCAGCTGCCGATCGAAGGGTCTTCTATGGGTTGTCATTGTCTGTAGCTGTCCTCGAGCGGTGGTGATCGCCGCGCTGGCACCGAGGGCTACATCCTGTTGCGAGATGCCATTGCGACACGTTCGCATTAGAGTGGGGGCGAGAGGCGCTCGACCAAGTCCGGTCCGCGACCCGATCGGGTGCGGCAGCTCGGTGCGGTTGCTAACCGCCGGTCGCGTTCATGTGCCGAAAGATGATCGGCTTGGCCTCGAGATCGAAATCGTGGCCTTGCGGCTTGATCGCCATCGACTTGATGATGGCGCGCTTGACGGCATCGTCATCCAGCGGGTTGGCCCGCAGCACGCGGCGCAGATCGATCGAATGCTCCTGGCCCAGGCAGAGCAGCAGCCTCCCTTCGGCGGTGACGCGCACCCGGTTGCAACTGCCGCAGAAGTTGTGGCTGTGAGGGGAGATGAAGCCAATGCGGGTGTCCGTGCCAGCGACACGCCAGTAGCGCGAGGGACCGCCCGTGGTCTCGGTGGTCGGGATCAGCTCGAACTGTTCGGCGAGATCGCTACGGATCTGCTCACTCGGGTAGAAGGCCTCGGCCCGGTCATGCTCGCCGATCTCACCGAGAGGCATCTCCTCGATGAAGGAGATCTCGAGCCCACGCTCCAGCGCGAAGCCCACGAGGTCGACGACCTCATCGTGGTTGCGATGCTTGAGGATGACGCTGTTGAGCTTGATGCGCGCGAACCCGGCCGACCGCGCAGCGTCGATGCCCGCCAGCACCTGTTCGAGGTCGCCCTTGCGGGTGATGGCGCGGAAACGCTCGGGGCGCAACGAATCCAAGCTGATGTTGATGCGGGTGACGCCTGCGGCTTTCAGCCGGTTGGCGAAGCGATGCAGCTGAGTGCCATTGCTTGTTAGGCTGAGATCCTTGAGGCCGGGCAGCGGGCCCAGGGCCTCAAATAGCGTCATCACATCGCGCCGCACCAAGGGCTCGCCTCCGGTGACGCGCAGCTTGGTCACGCCGAGCTCGGTGAAGCAGCGGCCAAGCCGGGCCATCTCTTCGAGCGTGAGCACCTGCGCTCGGGGCAAGAAGGTCATGTCCTCGGCCATGCAGTAGACGCAGCGCAGGTCGCAGCGGTCGGTGACCGAGAGGCGGACATAGGTCACTTGGCGGCCGAAGCGATCGATGAGGGCAGGGCGTTCTGTGGACATCTGGTTGGCTCTCGGGAAAAACGGGCGATCGATGCCGGTGGTGATATCGGACCCCGGGCTTGGGCGACGACGAGATCACCTGATAGCCTCATTGGGTCGCTCAGGTGGTCGCTCAGTTCTGGGCTCAGGTATGAGCTTAGGCTTAGATGGCTGGTCGACGCTGGCTGATCCGGTTAGGGTTGTCAGGGATGCAAGGCTAAGGCACTCGATGGTTTTGGCGCGACATTTGGTCGAACCACAAACAAACAATGCCAGAAAACGAGGGGGTTGGATGCGACAACTGCGATTGATGATGCTGCGGAGCAACGCTCAGTTTGCCGATGAAGGACCTACGCCAATTCATTGATGGTCTGACCGACAGCTACTGGGAGTTGTTGGTCGGACTCTTAGTGCTGGTCTTGCTCTGGAAGATCGGTACGCTGGTGGTCCGCAAGCGGCCGCTTGCAGACCATCTGCCGTTGCTGACGGCGTTATTGGACGTCGTGCTCTGGCCGACCTGGGTCATCATCCTGAGCGGACTCTTGCGTTACCTGCTGCGCGTCTTGGAGCTGCGGACCTTTATTGGTCCTGTCGATTGGTGGACCAGCTTCTTCCTCTACCTTACCGCCGCTTGGGCCATTGGCCGTGTGGTGACTGTCGTCGCCAAGCAGCGCCGGCGGCGCAAGAATCGCAGCGAGCACATCCCCAAGCTGATCGAGGCCTTGCTCTATGTCGCGGTCATCCTGGTCGCCGTCGGCCTGTTCATGTGGCAGAAGGGCTATTCGTTCACCGGCGTCTGGGTCTCGACGGGTGTCGCCGCCGGCGTGATCGGCTTGGCCTTGCAGCGTACCCTTGGCGATCTCTTCGCCGGCGTATCGCTGGGGATCGAGCGGCCGTTTCGGATTGGCGATTGGGTTGAGCTGCCGGATGAGCAGCTGATTGGCCAGGTGGTCGATCTCAATTGGCGGGCAACGCGCCTGCGCGGCTGGGATAACGCCACCGTGGTGATCCCGAATGGGCGGATGGCGAGCGCATCGATCAAGAACTACTACAGCGATCATCATCTCTACGCACCCTGGTATTTCGTCAACATCCCGGCTGAGGTCTCGCCGCGCTTCGCCTCTGCGATGTTGCTTGATGCGGCGATGCGCTGCGACAGCGTGCTCAAGTTCCCCAATCCGGTGGTGCGTCTCGCCGCCGCCTCGAAGGTCCCCTACAGCTACATGGTCTGGGTGCACCTGAAGAATTATCCGTCGATGTTTCGTGCTCGCGAGGAGCTCTATCGCGAGATCCATCTGGGGCTCCAGGAGGCCGGCATCGAGGTGTCTCCGGAGGTGACCGAGATGCGCACCCGGCGCGCTCATGTCAATCGCGCCGAGCCGCCGACGGTGGCGCTTGCGCTGCGCAGCCTCGATGTGGCTGGGGTGCTGAACGACGATGAGCTGAATCAGCTCGCTGCCCGCAGTGAGTACCGCTATTTCGATGTTGGCGATCAGATACTAGCCGAAGGTGGGGCCAGCGACGCCTTCTACGTCATCATCGGCGGGCTCGTCGATAGCGCGATCCGTCTGCCGGATGGAACCCCGAAGGTCGTCGAAACGCTGGGGCCGGGGAAGCATTTTGGGATCTCAGAGATGCTGACGACGCAGCCGAACTTCCTCGAATTCATCGCCAACACCGATGTGACCCTGATTCGAATCGATCTCGATGCGGTGCGGGCGCTGCTTGCCGAGCGCCCCGAGCTCGGCGAGTATCTGGCCGGCATCGTCAAGAGCCGGCTGGATGCGGCCGATGCAGCCCGGGTCGCGAGCCGCCGCCCGGTGCGACGGCTGTCGCTGCGCGACGTGCGCGATGGGATCGAGCGCCGGCTGCGCGGCCATCGGGGAGGACCGCGGGGCTAGCCCGGGTCCTGCGGACTTGTTTGCTCCGTTTGCTCGACTTGCTCCCCTTGCTCTTGCCCCTGCATCTCGTCGAGCTTGACCTCTAGCCGATCGATCTGCTCACGCATCGATTCCGGCAGCGACTCCTTCAGGCCGCTGAGCTTGGCCATCACGTCCTCGGCCGAGCTCAGGTTGTTCTCGTCGAGGTAGGTCTTGATCTTGTCGATCATCTCCTGCGCGCGCGTGCCCGCCGTTGCGCCCATCTGCTCAGCCTGTTGTGCGGCGATGCCGGCGGCCTCGGTGAGGGCATCCATGGCCTGGGCGCCGGCCTCAGAAGCGCTATCCATCGCCGCCTGCGTCTTCTCCTTGACCGAATCCATCCCGGAGCCGCTGCTGGCGTCGTTTTCGGTCTCGCTCGTGCTGGGGCTCTGGTCGCCATCGCCACAGCCAGCGAGCGCTAACAGGACGGCTGCGCAGAAAGTAAGCGTCAATCGTTGTTGCATCGGGTTACTCCCAGTGGTTGCGTGGATCGAAGAATCGGCCGCTGCGGATACGGCTTTGCCAGCGATGCGGCGCGCATTCAACAGTAGCGCAACCTCCGTCTGGATGCACCAGGACTGAATGCATCAGGACTGAATGCACCAGGATGCGCAGACGTCTCCCTCAACGCATGGATCAGCGTGCGGCTAACGTCCATGGCGCGCCGCCGCACCGGATGATGAAGCGATTTCACAGTCGAGTGGCGCTCTTCTATCAGGAGCAGATCCCCGCTTTCTCCGCCTCCTACTCGAGGAGGCCGG
>NZ_JBUDPI010000280.1:0-5007 GCF_054919635.1 Halochromatium sp.
GCCAGCCGATGTCGGTCTACGAGGTCCACCTCGGCTCCTGGCGCCGCGCCGAAGACGGCAGCTTTCTCAACTACCGCGAGCTGGCCGAGCAGCTGACGGCTCACTGCCTAGAGATGGGCTTCACCCACTTGGAGCTGCTGCCGATCACCGAGCATCCGCTCGACGCCTCTTGGGGCTATCAGGCCACCGGCTACTTCGCTCCCACCGCGCGCTTCGGCAGCCCAGACGACTTCCGCTACTTCATCAACTATCTCCACGAGCATGGCATTGGCGTGCTGCTCGACTGGGTACCGGCGCACTTCCCGCGCGACACCGTCGCCCTTGCCCGTTACGACGGCACCGCGCTGTTCGAGCATGCCGATCCGCGCCAGGGCGAGCATAAGGACTGGGGCACGCTGATCTTCAACTATGGCCGCCATGAGGTGAAGAACTTCCTGCTCTCGAGCGCGCTGTTCTGGCTCGATGAGTACCACATCGATGGTCTGCGCGTCGATGCGGTGGCCTCGATGCTCTACCTCGACTACTCGCGCAAGGATGGCGAATGGATTCCGAACAAGTACGGCGGCAACGAGAACCTGGACGCGGTCGAGTTCCTGCGCCAGCTCAACACGGTGACCCATGAGCAACACCCTGGCTCTTTGATGGTTGCCGAGGAGTCGACGTCCTGGCCACAGGTCTCGCGCCCGACCTATCTCGGTGGTCTCGGCTTCAGCATGAAGTGGAATATGGGCTGGATGCACGACACGCTGTCGTACATGGAGAAGGACCCGATCTACCGCCACTACCATCACGACCTGCTGACCTTTGGGCTGCTCTACGCCTTCACCGAGAACTTCGTGCTGCCGTTCAGCCATGACGAGGTCGTGCATGGCAAGAAGTCGATGCTCGACAAGATGCCCGGCGACGCCTGGCAGAAGTTCGCATCGCTGCGCCTGCTCTACACCTTCATGTTCACCTATCCGGGTAAGAAGCTCCTGTTCCAGGGCTGCGAGTTCGCCCAGGGGCGCGAATGGAACTTCGATGCCCCGGCCGAATGGGAGCTGCTCGAGCGCCCTCAGCACCAGGGTGTGAAACAGATCGTCGCCGACCTCAACCAGCTCTACCGAGCCGAGCCTGCCTTGCATGAGGTCGACTTCGAGAGCACGGGCTTTGAGTGGATCGACTGCCATGACTCGAGCCAATCGGTGCTGAGCTATCTGCGCAAGTCGAAGGACGGCAAGCAGCTGGTCGCCTGTGCGTTCAACTTCACCCCGGTGCCGCGCGACAATTACCGCATCGGCGTCCCGGTCGAGGGCTACTACCGCGAAGCGATCAACTCCGATGCCGAGCTCTACGGCGGCAGCAATGTCGGCAATCAGGGCGGCGTGCACTCCGAGCGCGACAGCTGGATGGGTCGGCCGTACTCGATTCCCCTTGCCCTGCCCCCGCTCGCCGGCGTGGTCATGGTGCTCGACCCCAGCTCAGCGACCGAGGCTGCGATTGACACCGCCGACGACGCCAGCGCAGCGACCCCTATCCTCGCCGAGGGCCGCGCCGCGCGGAGTACTGCGCCAGCTGATCAGGATGGCGCAAGCAGCGCGACGGCTGCGCCGATGACCACCGACGGCGACGCGGATCGCGACCGGGGCTGAGGCAACGCCAGCCGTCCTTTGGCCGCTCTCCCGCCTCCAGCTGGCTCAGCCCCGGGCTCAGCCCCGACTGGCCATTCCCCTACTGGACCCCCTAACAGCGTTTGCCGCGTTCGGTAACGGTTGTGACCGAAGGTCGATAGAATGCAATGGCGTCGACCTAAGCCGCAGATGGATGGATACAGATGCGCCAAGCACTGATTAGACTGCTGTGGCTGCTAAGCCTTGTGGCGCCCCTCAGCTGTACCCTAGCGAGTGCCTCGGTCGACCGGGATGCCGAGATCGACCCCGCCACGGAGCCCTTGAAGCCGGCCATTATCGACGACGAGCTGCCGGCGAGCATCGACGCGACCCTCGATGAGCTCACGCTCGATCCAAGCCAGGTCAGCCTGTTCTTGCAGCGCCTCGACCTGCCAAGCCCAACCCTGCTATTCAACGCCAAAGTCCCACGTGCGCCAGCTTCGGTTGAAAAGCTGGTCACCACCATGGCTGCACTCGATATCCTTGGTCGTGGCTACCGCTGGCCAACCGAGGTCTTCACCAGCGGCACCCTCAGTGCGGGTGCGCTCAACGGCGATATGATCCTGAGGGGCTATGGCGACCCTGGCCTCAGCAACGGCGCCTTTACGGACCTACTGCGGGCCCTGCGCGAAAAGGGCATCGAGCGTATCCAAGGCGATCTGATTATCGATATCAGTGCGCTTGAGCCGGCCGAGGCCGAGCGCGGTGACTTCGATGGCGCCGCGCAAAGCGCCTACAACGCCCTCCCGGCCGCACTCAGCGTCAATCGGCAGGTCACCGACATCCATGTCTATCACGACCGAACCAGCGCCGAGGTCGGGGTCTACACCGACCCACCCTTATCCGGTGTCGAGATCGACAACCACGCCAAGATCGTTCAGGCCCCCTGTCGGGGCCGCGATCATCGTCTGCAGGTCCAGGTGCTCGAGTCCGAACAGGCGCTGACCAAGATCCAGGTCAGCGGCACCTTCGCTAGCGACTGTCCGGAAGAGCAGATCCCGCGCCTGCTGTTGTCGCCCGAGCAACATGCCGCGAGCGCCTTTCATGCCCTCTGGCGCCGGCTCGGCGGGCGGGTGGACGGGCGCGTCCGCTTGGGTCGGGTCCCCGAGGACGCCATCCTATTCCACCGCGCCGAATCGCCGCCACTCGCCGAGCTGATTCGGGATCTCAACAAGTCGAGCGACAACCTGATGGCGCGGCTGCTGTTCCTGACCATCGGGCGCAAACGGCAGGGTTCGCCGGCCAGCTTAGACAAATCCCGCGCTAGCCTCACGGATTGGCTCGACGCACAGGGCATTGAGCATTCAGGGATGCTGATCGACAACGGCTCCGGTCTCTCGCGCGAGAGCCGCCTCAGTGCCCAAACGCTCGGTGAGCTGCTCGTGCTCGGCTACCAGGCCCCCTGGATGCCAGAGCTGATGGCTTCGATGGCGATTGCAGGAGTTGATGGCACCATGCGCCGCCGGCTGCGCCACGAGCCGGTTACTGGCCGCGCCCATCTGAAGACCGGTACCTTGCGCAACGCCAGCTGCATTGCCGGCTATGTGCTGGACAAGAACGGCCGGCGTTGGGCACTGGTGGTTATGGTCAACGCATTACCAGGCCAACGCCTCATCGCTTGGCATGGTCACGCCGTGCATCACGCGCTGCTGCGCTGGGTGCATCAGGACCCGCCGGAGCCTTCAGCGCCCTGATCCGAAGCAACGGCCCGCCGAACCCCGCCAACAGCAACCAGTGCGCCCACCTCAGAATAGGCCCAGCACCCGGTCACGCCCAATCATCAACAGCACGCTGACGGTGAAGCCGATCAGCAGAAGCGCAATGTAGAAACCGAAAAATACCCGCTCGCTTGCAGCCTGATAGAAGCGCTGACCCACCAGACTGCCGATCAGGGTGACCGGCATCAGCACAAGCGCGGAGCCGGCATTGCCGAGGTGCAGGATACCGAGCAGCAGCAGCGGCACCAACTTGAGTAGATTCTGCACCAGTAGGAAATCAAGCTGGGCGGCAACGAACTTGGTCTTATCCAGGCCCTGGCGTAGGAAATAGACCGTCATCAACGGCGAGCCAGAATTGGCCACCGTCTGGCTGATACCAA
Organism: Halochromatium sp.; assembly: GCF_054919635.1. Classification (NCBI taxonomy): domain Bacteria; kingdom Pseudomonadati; phylum Pseudomonadota; class Gammaproteobacteria; order Chromatiales; family Chromatiaceae; genus Halochromatium; species Halochromatium sp. The sequence goes on from NZ_JBUDPI010000280.1 coordinate 3,748, forward strand.
GCCCCGTCCCGGTTAGAAAGATACCGAGGGGGTGCGGTGGTCCACCACCACCGCCGACCCGCGCAATCCAGTTGCGTCCTGCCATCATGGCGACATAGATCAACGACAGGCCTGCCACCACCAGCTCGAGACGTCGGTGGATCAGCGCCATAGCACCATCCGAGACCAGCAGCCAGAGCAGCAAACCGCCGATGGTGGTGCCGACAAAGGCGGCTGGCAGCAACGGCCGCAGGAGCGCAGGACCAGCCTCACCCCGGTGCTGCCAGACGCCGAGGAACGCGGAGGGCAACATCAACACGGCGACCACGGCAAGGCCGTCAGTAGCCCCAATCGCGAACACCATTAACGGTGAGACCACGAAGCCCCCGGTGCCTAAGCCGCTGCGCGCAAAGCCCATCAGGAAGGCAGCCGCGATGGCCATGGCCACAGATAGCCAAGGCAGCGGCTGATCAAGGAAGGCATTCAACAAGCTCATAGCATGACCCATCACAGTTGCGGCTTTTCGATTGTCGCATCGCGCGAGAACGGCTATGGTGCTCGCTGTTCTCACCCGGTGCCCAATCCTCTGATGCTCGACGTTGCCGATCTCGCTTGCCGTCGCGGTGAGCGTCTCCTGTTTCACGGCCTCAGTTTCCAACTGCCATTGGAAACCCTGCTGCATGTGCGCGGACGCAACGGCAGCGGCAAGACGACACTGCTTCGCGCCCTCTGCGGGCTGCTCCGACCCGATGCCGGCAGCATACATTGGCGCGGCGAGAACGTTCGCAACCTGGCCGAGGACTATAACCGCGACCTACTCTATTTTGGTCATCTCAACGGGATCAAGGCCGACCTCACTGGACTCGAGAACCTGCGCATCGCCAGCACCCTCGACCAAGACCCGGTGGACGAGGATGCGATCCTGGCCGCGCTCGCACGTATTGGTCTCGAGGGTTTCGAAGACCTACCCACCCGGATGCTGTCACAGGGGCAGAAGAAGCGCGTTGCACTCGCACGCTTGATCTTGAGCAAGGCGCCACTTTGGATATTGGACGAGCCTTTTACCGCGCTCGATGTCGATGCGGTTGCGCTCTTGCAGCAGCTCATCGCCGAGCAGGTTGCACGCGGCGGCTCAGTGATCTTGACCACCCATCAAGAGGTCGAGTTGACACGCGGCGCCATTCAGCGCCTGACCCTTGGAGACCAAGCGCTTGTTTCAGCCTAAGCCCAGCCATTCATGCTAAAGGTCTTCTATTGCGTCCTCGCACGCGACATCACGCT
>NZ_JBUDPI010000281.1:0-4966 GCF_054919635.1 Halochromatium sp.
ATCGGATCATCACCACTGTCGAGGAATGCACCGGCATCGCTTGCCATCCGCGTCATCCCTGGGTCGGCGAGCTGGTCTACACCGCCTTCTCCGGCAGCCATCAGGACGCGATCAACAAGTCGCTCCGGCATCAGCGCGCCGAGCATAACCGGGCATTGCCCTGGCAGGTTGCCTATCTGCCGATCGATCCGCAGGACATCGGCCGAAGCTATGAGGCGGTCATCCGGGTCAACAGTCAGTCCGGCAAGGGCGGCATCGCCTTCGTGCTCGAGCGCGACTATGGACTGCAGTTGCCGCGGTGGGCCCTGGTGGAGCTGGCACCGGTGGTGCAACATGTCAGCGAGGAGCAGGGCGGGATCATCGACGCGGTGCAGATCAAGCAGCTATTCGAGGCGCAATTCATCTGTGATCAGGCACCGCACCGGCTTGGCAGCTACCGTCTCAGCCGCAACGGGCATGACCGGATCGAGGCAACCGTGATCGCCGACGGGCAGGAGCATCGGATCAGCGGCGAGGGTGATGGCGCCATCGCCGCCTTCGCCAACGCCTGGAGCCAGGCCTTTGGCCAGCGCATCGATGTGCTCGACTACCGCGAGCACGCCATCGGCGCCGGCACCGATGCGGAAGCCGCGGCCTATGTCCAGCTCCAGCGCCATGGCCAGCCGGTCGCTGGCGTCGCGATCGACCGCGATACCGTCAGTGCCTCGCTGAAGGCGGTGATCTCAGCCTTGAACCGAGGCCGGAGTATGGATCGCTGAGCCCATTAGGCGGCCACCGACACGCGGTTGCGGTGCAGATCAAGCGGCGGCTGCGACGGCGGCTGGACCCGCTAGGACGCCACCGAGACACGGTTGCGGCCCTGGCGCTTAGAGCTGTAGAGCGCCTCATCGGCTTGTCCGATGAGCTGCTCGGGGCTGTTCTCAGCGGTGGGGACCATCGCTGCCACACCGATGCTCGCTGTGACATGGTCGGCGATCGATGATCCGCGGTGCGGGATCGCAAGCGCGACGATCCCCTGGCGGATCTGCTCGGCCAAGGTGCGCGCCCCCTCGACATCACCTTGCGCGATGACGCAGAACTCCTCGCCACCGTAGCGGGCCACCAGATCGCCCCCGCGGCGGGCCTGCTCGCGTAACAGCTGGGCCAAGCGCTGCAGGCAGCGATCGCCCTCTTGATGCCCGTAGATGTCGTTGTACTGCTTGAAGAAATCGAGGTCGATCATCAAGGCCGCGACAGGCCGCTGCTCGCGTTGCTCCCGGCGCCATTCTTTCTGCAGCGCCTGATCGAGATAGCGGCGGTTGTAGACCTGCGTCAGGCCGTCGAGCCGCGCCATGCGCGCAAGCTCCTCATTGGCCTGCTCCAGCGCCTCTGTGCGCTCCGCCACCCGCTGCTCCAGCTCCGTTGTCAACGTTTGTAACGCGCGCGTGCGCTGGACCAGCGTCGCATGCGTGTGCACCCGCGCAATCAGCTCACCGCGCAGAAACGGCTTCGGCAGATAGTCGTTACCGCCAGCAATAAATCCCTGCAGCACATCGCGCTCCTGGGTGCGAGCCGTCATGAACAGGATGGGGAGCTCATTGGCGTCGAAGCGCTGGCGCAACAGCCGGCACAGCTCGAACCCGCTCATCCGCGGCATCATCACATCCAGCAGGACCACAAGGCTCTCTTGTGCATCCAGGTGCTCAATCCGCGCCAGGGCACTGTGGCCATCAGGCGCGGTCTCCACTCGATAGCCCTGGAGATTCAATTGATTGCGCAGCAGGTGCAGATTCACCGGGTCATCGTCGACCACCAACAAGCGTTGGCCGTCGCCTCGTAGGGCCTCGATGGCCTCGTCGTCGGCTTGCTCAGCAAGCTCGTTGGAGTCACCGCTTGCTTGCTTGGCGATCGGACTCGGCTGGGGGCTCAGCTGGGGGGCTGTTAGCCGATCGATCATCTGGGCTGGCACCGCCTCCGCCTCGGCGCGCGCATCAGCACGCTGATCAGCGCTGGCCTGGGGCAGCGTGAAGTGGAAGCAGGCACCTGCCCCCGGTCGTGACTCCAGCCAGATCGCGCCGCCGAGCGCCTGGACCAGCGAGCGCGTCACCGCGAGCCCCAGCCCTGTGCCGCCATAGGTCCGGTTAGTGCTGCCGTCACCTTGCTCGAACGACTCGAAGACCATCTCATGCTGATCGGGCGGGATACCTGGACCCGTATCACAAACGCTCACGCAGATCAGCCCGTCCTCGTCCGCTGCCGCACAGACGCGCACCGAACCTTGCTCGGTGAACTTGATGCCGTTGCCGACGAGATTATTCAGGATCTGCTGGAGCCGATTCTCATCGGCCCAGGCCGGCGGGAGATCGGCCGGCACATTGTTGATCAGCTCGATCCCTTTGCTCTCGGCAAGGCTGCTGACCAGCTCCCGCACCACCTCACAGGCGTCATGCAGATCGACCGGCACCAGCGTCAGCCGCAGGTCGCGATGGCGCAAGCGGGAGAAATCGAGGATATCGTTGACCAAGGTCGAGAGCCGACGACCAGCGGTCATGATGGCCAATAGGCTCTCATCCGCGGCCGCCGGCAATGGGCCGGCGATGCCCGCTCGCAGACTCTCCGCCAGGCCGATGATGCCGTGCAACGGTGTGCGCAATTCATGGGAGGTATTGGCGAGAAACTCGTCCTTGAGCTGATCGGACTTACGCAAATTGTCGATCGCCAACTGCTTGTTGGCCAGCGCCTCTTGCTGCGCCTTGTCTTTCTCCGCTTGCGATCGCTCAAGGTTCGCAGCCATGCGATTGAACGCTGCCGCGAGGCTCGCCAGCTCATCACGCCCACGCTGTGGCAGGCGCACCTGAAGCTCGCCGGAGCCTATGGCAGCGGCGCCCTGCTCGAGCTGACGTACCGGGCGCACCACCAGCAGATTCACCACGGCTAGCAGCAGGCCAGTGGCAAGCATCAGCGCGCCAACACTGACGATGACCACCATCAAGCCGAGATCGGCGCCCGCCTCGAGCAGCTCGGCCTCCGGAATCACGGCACTCAACAGCAAGCCGGGTGTCAGTTCGCGCGCCTTGGCCAACTCTGGCTCACCAAGCAGATCGATCTTCTCGACCTCGGCATTCGCTGCCGACTCGCGCAACTGTTGCGTATCGTCGGCGTCGAGCTGGCGCAACCCGGGTTGGTGGGCCTCAGGGAACAGGCGCCGCCCTGTCGCATCAACGAACAGGATGCGCCCAGCTTCACCAAAGGCACTCTCGCGCGCCTGCTGTTCCAGACGCTGCGGGGTCACGAGCATCACCAGGTAACCGCGCATCGATGGCTGGGCGAAGCTGTTGTCCTCGAATACCGGGTCGACTAGGACCAGCTTGCGCGCGACCAGCAAAATCGCATTGCCGTCGAGGTCTCGCAGATAGCCCGCGGCGGCGGGATCATCACTGGCAGTCAGCGTCTTCAGATGATCGTCAAGCCCAAGCAGGGGCGCGGCATCGAGCCGGTCATCAGACCGATAGCTGGCCAAGGTCTCGCCTTGCGCATCCAGTAGCTGGATCTCGTCGTACTGGCCGTAGGCATCGTGATAGCTTGCAAACAGGTTGAGCAGTGGCAGCAACAGGAAATTCAGCTGCTCATGCTCCGGCGCAAAGACAAAACGCTCGACCAGATTCGAGCTGACGAACAGCTCAAGATTGGCCAACGCAGTGCGGCGCTGTGTCTGCTCGCTCAGCGCGACTTGCTCCAGCAGGATGTCCATCTCGCGCAACAGGTTGGCTTCGGCATCACTGCGCAGCTGCGTGTAGGCAAGCCAGCCCAGCCCGAGCAGGGGGCCGACCACGAGCGGCAGCAAGAACAACAGCAGTTTGGCGCGCAGCGCCATTGGATACGCAGCTCCTAAGACCGGGTCGGCGGAAACCGCGACATCAATTGATCAGCTGCGACCAGGCGGAGATCATCTTGCGCTGAATCCCTGGATCAACCGTCGTCTGCACCTCACTGCGCTCTAACACCTCAGTCGGCGGATAGATCACGGGATTGTCGCGAAATGCCTGCGGTAGCAAGGCCTCAGCCGCTCGATTGGCGGTCGCAAAGCGCAGGGTTTGAGCACAGGCCGCCGCATTGGCGGGCTCCTGCAGCCAGTTGATGAAGGCATGAGCCAGCGCCGGCTCGGCAGCCTTAGCCGGCACCACCAGATAGTCGATCATCAGCTCACCACCCTCTTCCGGCACGACGTAGCGAATCGCCGGATTGCGCTCCATCAGGAGCAAGGCATCGCCGCTCCAGGTTTGGCCCATCCAGGTGTCGCCCGAGACGATGCCGGAATCGGCATCGGTCTTGAAATAGCCGTAGCTCTGCACGAATGGCTCCTGGGCCCGCAAGACCTGCACCGCCTCATCAACCGCCGCGGGATCATCGGGATTGAAGGAATGACCGAGCATCTTCAGTGCCATCCCAAAGGCGATGCGATACTGGTTGAGGACCATCAGGTGTCCCTTCCAGGCCTCCTCTGGCTCATAGAACTGCCGCCAGCTTTGAATCGGCTCCTCGATGAGGTCGGAGCGCCAAACCAGCCCCGTGGTTCCCCACAGGTAAGGGACTGCATAGTCCTCGACACCGAAATAGCCATCGATCCATCGCCGGTCCGCATGCACCAGATTCGGAATCGCGGACTTGTCCAAGGGCTGCAGCCATCCACGCTGAAGGTAGGGCGGCAAGTCACCGGCGGTCACCACCAGCACGTCGAAGCCACTGCCATCATTCTGGACCAAGAGCGCGTCTCGCTCATCGGCGGACTGGAAGTAGCGCTGCACGACACGGACGTTGTAGGCCGCTTCAAACGCCTCGACCACATCCTGATCGACATAGGCCGTCCAGTTGTAGAAGACGAGCTCCCGCGATGGAGCGCTGTCCGCTGAGTCCTGGGATGCCGAGGATGCTGGCTCAGCGGCTGCGGGCGCGGATACTGTCGATGTGGCAGCGCCCTTATCTGCTG
>NZ_JBUDPI010000282.1:0-4937 GCF_054919635.1 Halochromatium sp.
TCGAACCCTGCAATTGGCTCACTGCGATACGCCTATGAGCTTGAGCTGCCGGGTGTGCGGTCATGGCCGCTCAAACGCTACCCCTACCTGATCATCTATCTGGAACGGGATGAACATATCGATGTCTGGCGCGTCCTCCATGGCAGTCGGGATGTGCCTCGATGGATGCACGAGCGAGACGGGCTGGAGTGATCCGTAGACCGAGGCGCTCAACCCACACCAGAGACCTCTTCCTCACCAGGCGGACAGAGGGCAACCATATTGCACAGCATCGCAATGCTGTCGGCCTCCATCTTCTCCATCATCTTTGCCCTGTGGGTCTCAACCGTGCGCGGGCTAATCTCAAGCTCACGGGCGATGTCTTTGTTCGATAGGCCTTGGGTCGCGAATCTCATCACCTGTCGCTCGCGGGGCGTCAAGGTCGCGCAGCGCGTGCGCACGGCCTCGACCGCGCTCGCATCGTCACGCCGCTGGCGGTCGATCTCGAAGGCGCGCTCGATGCGCTCGGTGAGCTTGCTCTTGCTCACCGGCTTCTCGAGAAAGTCGACCGCGCCCGACTGGACCGCGCGCACCGTCGTCGGCACATCGCCGAATCCGGACAGGAAGATGATCGGCAGCTCATAGCCGCGCTGACGCAGTGCCTGCTGCAGCTCCAGGCCGTTCATGTCCGGCATGCGCATATCCAGCACCAGGCAGCCGCGGTCCTGCTCCGAGCAGAACGCGAGGAACGACTGGGCATTGGCAAAGCCCTGTACCCGATAGCCAAGCATCTCGAGCAGCAGCTTCATCGATTCGCGCATCGCCTCGTCGTCATCGACGATGAAGACGCATTGCTCCGCATCCATCAGTCTCCTCCAGTCATCGCCAGTGGCAGCATAAAGTGGAACATGGCGCCGTTGCTCGCGCCGCGATCGGCCCAGAGCTTGCCACCATGGCCCTCGACAATGTCACGGCTGATGGGAAGCCCCATGCCGAGGCCCGCGCCGCGCCGCGACGAGAACAGGTCGAACAGGCTGTTCTCGGCCTCCCGATCCAGGCCCGGACCGGTGTCCCTCACCGTCACCCGAACCATCGGCGAGTCCTCGTCTAAAGGCGCCTCAACACAGCGTTCGGCGCTGCAGGGACGGGTTTCAATGGTAACCTGCCGCACCGGCATCTCCGACTCCTGAATGGCCTGCACCCCGTTGCAGATCAGGTTGACCAAGACCTGCTCCAGCTGAACCGGGTCACCAAGCAGCCAGAGTCCGGCCGAGTCCGAGTTGAACCGCAGCTCGACCTGCCGTTGGCTCGCGAACCAACCGATCAGCTCAATCGCGCGCTCGATCAGCGGATCGAGCTCAACCGGTTGCATCCGAATCTCCTTGTGGCGCAGGAAGTCACGCAGGCGCTCGACAATGGCGCCGGCACGCTCGAGCTGGGCATCGGCCTTGGCGATCATCGGCTCCAGGGTTGCCTCATCGGCTGGACGCTGCCTCGCATCCGAGCCTTGCAGCTGCTCGAGCGCAGCCCGTCCGAAGAAGGCCGCCGCATTCAGCGGCTGCGCCAGCTCATGCACCAGCGAGGTTGCGAGCACCCCTACCGCATTGACCCGGGCGGCATGGGCCGCGGCCTCCCGGGCGATCTGGGTATGCTGCTCGGCACGCTTGCGCTCGGTGATGTCGATCTGCACGATCACGGCCCCCTGCCCTTCGGCATCGAGCGGAGCAGCGGTCAGCGCCAGCCAGCGCTCGCAGCCCCGCCGCTGACAGGCATACTCGGCGACGAACCGGTCCCGGCGCCGCTCGAGGACGGCGGCAACGCCGTCGGCAATGGCACCGCTCTCAACCCCGGCATCGGAGACCGCCTCGCGACAGGCGGCGAGGTAGTCCGATCCGACAAGCGACGATCCTGCCGACGAGACCGAGAGCCTGTGCTTCGGGCAGTCGGCAAAGCACCGCCAGGCATCGTTGGCCAGGATGATTCTGCCCTGCGCATCCAGAACGATCAGTTCGGCCGGCAGGGCATCGAGGATGGCGTGGGCGCGGTGCTCGGTCGCCGTCTTGCGGCGCTCGAGCTGACGCTCGGCGGTGATGTCGATCAGCGCGCTGAAACACTCGGGGCCGTTGTCGCCCTCGCGCCGGGACGACACCAACCGCAATGCCTGGGGCGCAGGCTCGGCACGCGGCCGGCGCGAGGCGAGATCGACATCGAGTGGTGGGACCTGCTCTGCCTCGCACTCTGGGTCGCGACTGCCGATCACGGCTGAGACATGGTCGAGGAAGCGTCGCATCTCTCCAGCCCCCAACAAGACCGAGAACGGCGTGTCGCTGAGCCGAACACGGTCGCGTCCGAGCAGATGCGAGGCGGTGAGGTTGATCTCGCGGATGCGCCCACGCCGATCGAAGACCGCGAAGCCGACCGGCGCCAGATCGAACAAGCGGGCGTAGTGATCGCGCGAGACCTCCAAGATGTGGCGCGCCTCGGCGAGCTCGCGCCCTTGAAGCTCGAGCTCCACCTGGTGGGTTTGCAGCTCCAGCAGCAAAGCGCGGGTCGCGTCGTTGGTTTGGCCGTCGTCCAGCAGATCAGCGATCAGCTGATCGAGCCGTCGCGCCAGCTCGGGCTTGCTGAGGACGTTCAGGCCCGGCGCCCTTGCATCATTCGTCATTCTTACCTCATCAACCGCCGCCTCACCATCTCGCTAATCAGGCTTTGCCGACCAGTACAGCAAGTTCGGAGCCAGTCCCAGGTGACGCTGTTCCCGAGCTGGTTCCGGCGCGCGGTCTGGCGCGCACCGGAACCCGCCGGAACGCCGGAAGGCGTTACAAACGCAAGCCTTCGAGGTGGCTGTTTTGGACCAGCGCATGGGGCCAATCACCCGGCATGGGCTGGTACAGCCCAGCCCTCGTTAGCCGGTGGCCATCCGCTCGAGCCCCAGGGTCTGGATACTGGCGTGCCCAAGCTGCCTAACTCCGAGCGTCTCTCTGGGCGTCTCTCGGCGCGTCTCTCTGGGCGTCGCGGATGGTATAGCGCCACCGGCAGAACGGCATAGCCTTTGCAAAATCCCCATGGACTCATGGAACGGAATGGCGCGCAGGGATACGTCGCCAAAAAAGGCGCGCAGCTCGGCGCCATCCAAGCCATCCTGACATCCACAACCCATGGAGATTCAAGCCATGCAGCTGCAAGAGTTTCTCGGACAGGTCCAACATCAGGCACGGATGAGCTCGCTCGACGAGGCGCTCAGCGCCACCCGAGCGACACTCGAGACCCTCAGTGAGCGCCTCCAGGGCGGCGAGCCCGAGAATCTCGGCGCACAACTGCCGGGCGAGCTCAAGCTCATGCTCGACAGCCATCGCGATAAGACCGAGACCTTCTCCTCAGACGACTTCCTGCAACGCATCAGCGAGCGCGAGGGCGTCGACCTGCCAGCCAGCGTCTTCCATACCCGGGCCGTGCTCAATGTGCTCAAGGACGCGGTGACGCCGGGGACCATAGACCACGTCCGCGACCAGCTTCCAGCCGACTATCAACGGCTGTTTGAAGCCGGTAGCGAAGGCAAGATGCCGCATTGAGTGGCGGGTAAGCATGTCATGTCAACATCTAACCGTATCCTGGCACTGCCTTCAACGATGACCCTGCTTGCGCCGGTCGTGCTCGCGCTTTGGGCCGCCCCGCTCTGGTCTGCTGAGCGACTTGCCGAGCCAGCCGACGACGAATCCCCAGCCAAGCAAGGTGAAGAGGTCGCCGAGCAGATCTGTACGAGCTGCCACCGGGTTCCCGATGAAGGGGGCGCTCCGGTGGGACCGACGTTCAGCACGCTCGCCGAGCAACGCGAATGGACCGCGCAGCAACTGCAACAGACCCTAAATTCCGCACAGCACGAGGAGGCGGTACCGGCGAGCAAGCTCCAGCTCGAAGCCGTGGCCAGTTACCTCAACCAGCTCGCCGATTAACCCCTGCCTCAGATGCTTCGCAGGGATGCGTACTGTCCGGCAGCCAGGCCGGCCTGTCCGGCAAAAGCCCGGCAGACTGACTCATCCGCGCTCGAGCAGCTTGCGCAGCTGCTCGAGCGAGCGGGTGTTGATGACGTCATCGGCCTCCAGCCAGCCGCGCCGGGCCTGATCGACGCCAAAGCGAATGTAGTCCAGATTCGTACTGCTGTGGGCATCGGTGGAGATCGCCACCTTGACGCCCATCTCCTTGGCGAGGCGGCAATCAGCGTCGCTGAGATCGAGCCGCTTGGGTTGGGCGTTGACCTCGAGGAAACAGCCCCTCTCGGCGGCCGCCTCGAGCACCCGCTCAAGGTCGAGATCATAGGCATCGCGCTTGCCGATGAGGCGCCCGCGCGGATGGCCAAGGATCGAGAAGTTTGGGTTGTCCATCGCCCGCAGCACGCGCTCGGTCTGCTGCTCGCGGGAGAAGTCGAACTTGGAGTGGATCGAGCAGACGCAGAGATCAAGCCGCTCCAGCATCGAATCGGGCAGATCGAGCGAGCCGTCCGCTAGGATGTCCACCTCGGTGGACTTGAGCACCCTGATCCGGCCGTCGCGCGCCTCGTTCAAGCGCTCGATGCGATCGATCTGCTCGCTCAGCCGTGCTTCGTCGAGACCGCCCGCGACCGTCACATGCTGGCTATGATCGGTGACCGCCAGGTACTCATAACCGCGCTCGGCACCGGCCTCGGCCATCGCCCGCAGGCTCTCGTGACCATCGCTAGCGCGGGTATGGCAATGCAGATCGCCGCGGATGGCCTCAAGCTCGAGCAGCTGCGGCAGCTGGCCCTGCTGCGCGGCCTCGATCTCGCCTCGGTGCTCGCGCAGCACGGGCTCGATATAGGGGAGATCAACGCTCGCGTAGACCTCCTCTTCGGTGCGCCCGGCGATGCGCTCGTCGTCGCGGAAGACGCCGTACTCGTTGATCTTGAGACCGCGCTCCACCCCCATCCTGCGTACCGCAAT
>NZ_JBUDPI010000283.1:0-4919 GCF_054919635.1 Halochromatium sp.
AGCGCGACCGGGATATAGAAGCGTTCGTGCCAGACGCGGGTACGATCCTCGCTGAGCGTCGCGGGCAGCCGGCTCTGCGTGGCGACCTCGAGGATGGCGCGGGTATCGGCATCGCGATAGTCGGCGAGACGAAACAGACCGCTTCCGGCAACCGCGAGTGCTTGCAGCTGAGCAGCGTCGAGCTGAGTGCGCACCGGTGTGCCGTCCGGACCCAGCAAGGGTCCCTGCTCACCTGGGACCTCGGCGCCCTCGGTGGTGCCGATGCCGAGCACATGCAGCGGTATCCCGCGCTCGGCGAGTGCGCTGACGCGGTCAGCGAGTCCAGGCTCCTCGAAGTCGCCATCTGAGATCAACAACATCGCCTTGGCGCTCTCCTCCGGCAAGGCGTTCAGGAGCTGCTCGGCGCGATCGAGGGCGCCATGGAGTCGACTGCCCGGTAGCTGCGTGAGTCCGGTTGAGAGGGCCGGGAGCGCGAGCAGCAGCGCGCGGCTGTCCTCGGTGACCGGTGAGATCACATGTGGCACCGAGGCGAAGGCGATCAGCCCGAGGCGCAGCTCGCGATTCTGTAAGATCAGGTCCTGGATCTCCTGACGCGCGCGGCCGAGGCGGGTCGGCGCCGTGTCGGTCGCATCCATCGAGCCTGAGATGTCCAGCAGGATGAGCAGGTTGTCGCCCGGATGAAATAGTCGGACCGATGCATAGTCCCAGCGCGGTCCGGCCATTGCCGTCAGCACTAGGAGCCAGAGCAGGGTCCAGTTGAGAAACTGCCCCCAGCGCTCGCTGCGCCCTAGCTCATGTACCCCGGAGAGATGGGGCAGAAGATGGGCATCTGCGTAGCGGTGGATCGGGCCACGCGCCGCCTTCGCGGCACTGCGCCAGAGCCAGAGCGCGACCAGAGGTACCAGGAGCAGACCCAGGAACCATTCTGGCTGGCTGAAGTGGAAGCTGGACTCAGGCATTGCTGGTGCTCCGTAGGGCCCGGCGGCGGCCCTCGGGGAAGAGTCCGAGTAGGAGCAGCGCGAGCAGCGCGCCGCCAAGCGGCCATCGATAGAGCGGCTCGGGCAGGAATACCGTGCGGGTCTCGGATTCGGTCTTCTCGAGCCCGCTGATGCGCTCCGAGATCTGCTTTAACGCCTGCGTATTGGTGGCGCGGAAATAGGCTCCGCCAGTGATATCGGCGATCTGTTGTAGGGTCTCTTCGTCCATGGTGAGATCATCCCAGTACTCGATCTTGCCCTGATGGAGGATCGGGATGCGTTCTTGCTTACTGCCGACGCCAATCACGTAGATGCGGATACCGGCGAGGCGGGCAAGTCCTGCTGCCTCCAGTGGCTGGAAGCTGCCTGCGGTGTTGTCGCCATCGGCAATCAGGATCATCACGCGCGAGCCTTCTGGGCGCTGCCGCAGCTTCTTGACACCGAGTGCGATGGCGTCGCCGAGCGCGGTACTGCCGCCGGCGATGCTTGGGACCACGCCTGCGAGGAGTTGGTGCACAGCATGGCGGTCGATGGTCAGTGGCGAGAGCACGAAGGCCTCGGTGCCAAAGATGATCAGCCCAACGCGATCTCCGGCGCGCTCGTCGATGAAGCGCCCCATCACCGCCTTGACCACCTGCATTCGATTGACCTGCTGACCCCGATCGCTGAAGTCGAGCGCATCCATCGAGTGTGAGGCATCGACCGCCAACATCAGGTCATAGCCGGGGGTGCTGACCTCGGTGTGGGGGACCAGCCATTGCGGGCGCATCAGGGCCAGTACCAGCGCCGCCCAGAGCAGATACAGCAGCAGGCGGCTGAGCCCAGTGACCAGGTCCTGGCCCGGGCGCCGTGTTTGATAAGCGCTCTCAAGTGCCTCGAGCTGGGGATGCAGCAGCGTCATTCGCTGGCTCTGGCTCTGGCTGTGCAGCTCGGCCTCGCCGTTACGATCTGCGCGAGGCCAGAGCCGACTGAGCAGAAATGGCAGCAGGAAGGGGAGCGGCAGTAGCAAGGCAAGCCAGGGCCAGGCAAACTCGAAGGCATTCATCAGACGGCCTCCGGGGGCGTTCTGGGCTTTCGAGATGCCTTGCTGCGATTGGCAAGCGCAGTGACGAGCTTGCCGAGTCGGCCTGTGCCCGACTGGCCCGCGGTGGCGGCGTTGGCTCGAGTCTTCGAGTCCTTGCGCGAGGTGCCGAGCGGCGCGCTGATCCAGCGCTCGGTGGCGGCCATCAGATCCTGGATCTCGCGCTCTGGGTTGTCGCCCGGGATGCTTCTGGGGGTGCCTCTTGGGTTGCCGTCTCGGCTGGTGCCTGCCGCCGACTCCGGCGTTGGCGGGCCAATTGACTCGATGATGCGGTCGGGCGCATAGGGCGCGTGAATCAGGAGCTGCCCGCGCTCTGGCCAGTCGAAGCCCTCGGGGTCGTGCGCGCCGAGCCAGTCGAGCCAGGCCTGCCCGTGCAGGCCGGCGCAGGTGCTGCGTCCGTGGCGTGCCATGGCAATGCGCTTGAGCAGCTCGGAGAGCTCGGCGAGTCGGGCCTTTACTGATGCGTGGCGCGGTGCGCGGCGTAAACGCTGCAGCTGTCGGCGTGCGTCCCAGCGCCAGTCGCCGATTTGGAGCAGCGGTAACCTTGGCAGGAACCCACCGGCGCGACGGTAGTGCCAGACCAGTGCGACGATGACGACAATCAGCGCCAGCAGCAGCCACCAGCCCGGTGCCAACGGCCACCAGGGATTGCCGAGGCTGTCGTGGATGTCGCGCAGTGGTCGCAGATCGGGATTCAAGCGTCGGACCTCAGACAGCGCGTGAGCGCGCGCGCTGCTCCAGGCTGCTGATCAGGCTGGCATGGATGTCTTGCTCGGTGTGTATCGGCATCAAGATGATATTCAAGCGATTGGCTAAGGTCGACAGGCTGTGGCGACGCTGTTCCCAGGCCTCAAGGTAGGTGGCACGAGCTTGGCTGTCATCGGTATCGACCTCGATCAAGCGCCCGTCGGTGCCGCGGAAGCTGACCCGTCCCATGGCGGGGATCTCTCGGTCCGCGGGATCATCGACCGGGATCAAGACCACTGAGCTCCGTTGACGGAGATTACCGAGCACCGATTCCAGGTCTCGCGCCTCGCGATTGAGATCAGCGATGACGAAGATCAGCGAGCCGGTCGGCAGGCCGCGGGCAGCGCGTTTCAGGGCGCCGGCTAGGCAATCGATCGAGGCGCTTGCGGTGGAGCCTGGCAGGGTCAGCGTGCGCAGTAGCTGCCAGAGCGCGCGTCGACCGCGCGCCGGGCGAAAGTGCTGCAGGCCTTGCTGGGGGTCACCGAAGGCCATGCCGCCGACACGGTCCTGAAGCCGGCTGGCGGCCCAGCCGATCAGAGCGGCTGCTCGAGCCGCTTGCACGCCCTTGAAGGTGCCTCGGGTGCCGAAGGCCATGTGCGGGCCGCGATCGACGCAGAGTACGACGCTGCGCTCGCGCTCTTCGCGAAACACCTTCAGGTGGGGCTCATTGATGCGGGCGGTGACCTTCCAGTCCATGTAGCGGATATCGTCGCCCTCGCGGTATTCGCGCACCTCCTCGAAGTTGACCCCGGCGCCGCGAAACACCGAGGCGTAGAGTCCGGCAAAGGTCGAGTTGACCAGATGGTGCGAGGAGACACCCAGGGTGTGAGCCTGGTGTCTGAGCTCCAGCAGATCATCGAGACGAGGATAGAGGCTCACGCGCCGACACCGCCTGCCATCAGGGGATGGCGACCAGGTTCAGCAGTCGATCGATGAATTCATCGGTAGTGATGCCTTCGGCCTCGGCCTCGAAGGTCAGCAAGAGGCGGTGGCGCAGCACCTCGGGGGCGATCAGCTGGATATGGTGCGGGGCGACGAACTCGTCGCCGTCCAGCCAGGCGCGGGCGCGGGCACAGCGGGCTAGGGCGATACTGGCGCGCGGGGAGGCGCCGAAGCGACACCAACGGGCCAGGGCATTGTCGTAGAGCTTCGGATGTCGGGTTGCCTGCACCAGATCGACGATGTAGTTGAGCAGCTTCGGGTCGAGATAAAGCCCTGAGACCTTGCGCCGCATCGCGAACAGCTCCTGCTGACTGAGCCGTTTGGGTGGCGTCACCTCGGTGCGCTGTTGCACGCTGGCGTCGAGCTCGAGGATCAGCAGCTCCTCCTCCCGGCTCGGATAGGTGACTACGGCCTGCATCAGGAAGCGATCGAGCTGGGCCTCGGGCAGATGATAGGTGCCCTCTTGCTCGACCGGGTTCTGGGTCGCCAACACCATGAAGAACTCGGGCAGCGCATAAGTGCGCTGACCGACGGTGATCTGTTGCTCAGCCATCGCTTCGAGCAGCGCGGACTGCACCTTGGCTGGGGCGCGATTGACCTCGTCGGCGAGGAGCACGTTATGGAACAGAGGTCCTTCGCGGAACTCGAACTCACCCTTCTCGTGGCGATAGATGTCGGTGCCAATCAGGTCCGAGGGCAGTAGGTCCGGCGTGAATTGGATGCGATGGAAGTCGCCTTCGATCGACTCTGCTAAGGCCTTCACCGCCGTGGTCTTGGCGAGCCCCGGCATGCCCTCGACCAGCAGATGGCCGTCGCTGAGCAGGCAGACCAGCATGCTATCGACGAAGCGCTGCTGGCCGATGATGCGCGAGGCGATGTGGTCGCGAACGGGTTGAAGCGCGTCTGGTGTCATGCTGGTCTTGATGATTCTTTGCGGATAGCGACTGGGCAGATCGCAATAGGGCAGATAGCGACAGGGCGGATGGCGGCAGCCTAGCCAGCGACGGGTTCCGGATCTGTGGTTAGGCCCTGCCGCGCAGCCCCGCTATCCTGAGCGGTTTGGTTGGGACGCGCAAGCTTTGAGCCGCCGGTGTCCGCTGTCGGCGATCTCAAGAACCGATTGACAACCCGAGTGCTCCTCGCACACCGCAGTCTATTTGTCCACATTGGCG
>NZ_JBUDPI010000284.1:0-4918 GCF_054919635.1 Halochromatium sp.
CTGAATGAGATTATTGGCGGTTAACGGCAGTGACCCAGCCTGTACGAACCCGGTGCGAGAGTAAAACTAGAGCACCGGTCGACATCTGCTTTACGTCGCTTGTACCCGCGCGTTAGACCACTTGCTGGTCACCACCGGCGAGCTGCCGTCGGAGTTTCTAGACGATTTTTCTGCGTCGCATTGAGCAGGTGCATTCGGTGTCATTTGGCAGCTGTGGCTCGCCGCTCCGAGGGTTGACGTTGATCGCTGCATCGTCTCGATCAGGTGGGCTAGTCTTACAAGCGCACTAGGCACTGCGCGCTGGGTGGTCAGTGCGTGTTGGTCGAAGGGCGCGTCTGCCCGCTAGCACCCGTCTCTGCCCGCGCAGATGGGGCAGCTGGGATCTGACGGTATCTTCAGTGTGCGAATCGCCATCGTCTGCGCATCCAGCAATAGAAGCTTTGAGTGCAGCGGCTCGCCATAGCCGGTCAGTACCTTGATCGCTTCGGTGGCTTGGATGCTGCCGATGATGCCGACCAGTGGTGCAAGCACCCCTTCCCGTGAGCAGCGCTCGCCTTCGTGTCCGTCATCCGGATAGAGGCAGTGGTAGCAGGGATCGCCCGGGCGTCCAGAGAAGACCGCGACCTGGCCCTCGGCGCGGATCGCAGCGCCGGAGACGAGCGGGATGCCGGCTTGGACGCAGACGGCGTTGACGGCGTAACGGGTCTGGAAGTTGTCGCTGGCGTCGATGATCAGGTCGACCTCTGTGCTCAGCTCTGCGAGTCGGGTAGGGCTCAGACTGCGTTTGATCGGAACCAGCTCGCAGTGCGGATTCAGCGCGCTCAAGGTGGCGACCGCGGAGTCAACCTTGGTCCAGCCGATGCGCTCGCTGTTGTGGAGGAGCTGCCGCTGTAGGTTGGAGAGGTCGACGGCGTCGAAGTCGGCGAGCAGCAGGCGGCCGACGCCGGCTGCCGCCAGGTACATCGATACTGCCGAGCCAAGCCCGCCGAGGCCGACGATTAACACGCTTGCCTGCCCTAAGCGCTGCTGGCCGTCCTCGCCAAAACCGGGCAAGAGGATCTGTCGGCTGTAGCGGGTCTCTTCGTCCGGACTCATCGGCGCCTAGCTCGGCTTCTTCGTCGTCGGGTCGCTCTCGTGCGGGGTGCGGGGCTGCAACGAGCAAAGACCTGGGTTTCCTGTTGGGTCTTCGCGTCAACCCCGCATGCTTAGGTTTGCCGCGCGTTCAGCCGCCCGCCTGCTCTGTCGCCGGCTGGGCGCGGCCGATATCGGTGACATTGACGAAATAATAGCCGCAGGTCGCGGGTGTCAGGTTCTCACCCGAGGTGCGCGGGTATTTGCGGCAGCTCGGTGGGCGCGCATGGTACACGGCGCAGCTGCTGAGTCCTTCGGCATCATAGCGCAGGAAGGGACAGGGGTAGGGCAGCTTGCAGCATTCGCCGCAGCGATTGCAATCGCCGCGCCGGCCGGCGTCGACTGGCAGAAAGGATGTCGCGAAGCGCTGTGCCTTGCGGCCCAGCCCAGCCGCAACCTCGAGCAGGGTTTTGCGCCTGTTCGGTGGCGTCGTTTGCATCAGATGGGGCTCCTAGGGGAGAAGGTCAGGGGAGTACGAGTCGCGCTCCGGGCTGGCCGACTGTGACCGAGACGCGGAGATCTCGGTCACGATACTGTCATCGGATCGACATACTACGTGTCTCGTTCCTATTTGACCATGGGCATTGCTCGAGCCTGACAGTGCTTCACGGGCCGCTGATCGCTAGACTGCGCGATTACCTATTGATCTCGTGTCCTTCGTCACTGCATCTGAGTCTTTGCTCGGGCAAGTGCGCCAAGGTACCCACCGAATCCGCTTAGAGGACTGTCTTCATGCATCACGGTACGACCATTACTCAATTCATCGCCGAAGAGCAACGCCACGCGCCGGGTGCGACGGGTGAGTTCACGGCGCTGCTCAACGACATTGTGACGGCCTGCAAGATGATCTCGAATCAGGTCAACCATGGTGCGCTCGTCGGCGCGCTGGGAAGCGCCGGTAGCGAGAATGTCCAGGGCGAGACACAGAAGAAGCTGGATGTGCTCTCCAACCAGATGTTCATCCAGTGCACCGAGTGGTCTGGCCATGTCGGCGCCTTGGCTTCTGAGGAGATGGACGAGATCTACGAGATCCCAAAGGAATACCCGCGCGGCAAGTATCTGCTGACCTTTGATCCGCTCGATGGCTCATCGAACATCGACGTCAACGTTTCGGTTGGTACCATCTTTAGCATCCTGCGCATGCCAACCGAGGCTGGTGATGCGACCGAGCGCGATTTCCTCAAGGCTGGTACCGAGCAGGTGGCCGCCGGTTATGCGCTCTATGGTCCTTCGACCATGATGGTCCTGACCACGGGCAACGGCGTGAACGGCTTCACGCTGGATCAGAACATTGGTGAGTTCATCCTTACCCATCCCGATATGAGCATCCCGGAAGATACCGCGGAATTTGCCATCAATGCCTCGAACAGCCGCTTCTGGGAGGCCCCGGTCAAGCGCTACGTGGACGAATGTCTAGCGGGTAAGGAAGGTCCGCGCGGCAAGGATTTCAATATGCGCTGGATCGCTTCGATGGTCGCCGAGGTGCATCGCATCCTGACCCGCGGCGGCGTCTTCATGTATCCGATGGATTCGAAGATGGCCGCGAAGGGACAGGGCGGTAAGCTGCGCCTGCTGTATGAGGCCAACCCCATGTCGTTCGTCGTCGAGCAGGCTGGCGGTGCCTCGATCACCGGCAAGCAGCGCATCATGGAGCTCCAGCCCGAAGGGCTGCATCAGCGCGTGCCTGTGATCCTGGGCTCACGCAACGAGGTCGAGCGCATCCAGGGCTATCACAGCGAGGGCTGAGGCGCAGGTCAGCGCGACAGCTTAACGGCCGCGGCCGCGGATTCGATTCCCGCGGTCGAGGGACAGCTTGTGGCGATTGGCTCTGTTGAAGGTGAAACAAGCGTTCCATCGCCCAGGATGGCGAGGCGCCACCGACGTTAGCGCATCGCGCGATGCAGATGAGCTCGGGTAGAAGTCAGGGTCAGTGACCTGAGCCATCGAGTATGGGCAGTCGGTCGGGAAGTGGGATTCGTCGAGATTGGTTTCCCTGACAGCAAGCAGCCGGCCTAGCCGATAGGCCTTGATGATCTGCTGATCGAGCGTCGGCCTGAGACTGGGGTTATCGTCCAACAGGTCGTCGATCGAGAGTCGCTGTTCCTTGACCGTGGCGCGCCAGCTCGGCGAGCGCCGCTCGGCCTGATACTGCCACTTCAGAAGATGGGCAAGCAGCACCTTGAGACGATTGGTCAGCTCGCGACGCTCTCTGGCCCCCATGCTGTCGAGCTCTTCCACTAGATGGTCGATATCGAGCGCGGCATAGCGGCCGGCACGCAGCAGCTGCGCTTGCTCTTGTGTCCAGCGATGAAAATCTTGCTCGTAGTCCGTCGTCGTCATAGTTTGCCTCAACGCATGGGCGTGTCCGAAGGAGTATAGCTTCAGTCAGTTATGGACATTCTCCAGTCTCAGCCTCCTCCGCGCAGCCTTTCGGTTGTCATCCCGCTCTATCAGGAGCGCGACAATGTCGAGCCGCTGTTGGCTCGGGTCCACAAGGGGCTGGAGCGCTATCCGCACCCCTGGGAGCTGATCCTGATCGATGATGGCAGTCGCGACGGTACTGACCGAGCACTGTTCGAGCAAACTGCCCGTTATGGCTCTCACATCAGGGTCATCAGATTTCGGCGTAATTTCGGTCAAACGGCGGCGATGCAGGCGGGCTTCGATGCCGCGCGTGGGGCGTTGATCGCAACCCTCGACGGTGATCTGCAGAACGATCCCGCCGAGATCCCACGTCTAGTCGATGAGATGCTGGCGCGTGACCTGGAGCTGCTTCAGGGCTGGCGGCGCGATCGTCAAGACGCCTTGCTACTGCGCAAGATCCCGTCGCGGATCGCCAATGGCTTGATTGCTCAGGTCACCGGCGTTCGGCTGCACGATTACGGCTGCAGCCTCAAGGTCTACCGCGCCGAGGTGATCAAGGAGATCCGCCTATTCGGTGAGATGCATCGCTTCATCCCGGTTTGGGTGGCCGGGGTCACGGCACCCGATCGTATCGGCGAGACCGAGGTCGGACATCGCGCGCGCGAGCTAGGGAAGTCCAAGTATGGGCTCTCGCGGACCTTTCGGGTGTTACTGGATCTCCTAGTCGCCTTCTTCTTTCTGCGTTTTGGTGCCCGCCCAGGGCATTTCTTTGGTGGCATCGGGCTCTCATTCGGTCTGCTTGGCGGATTGATGATGGCTTGGCTGGCCTGGGTCAAGTTCGGGCTCGGTGAGGATATCGGTGATCGCCCGCTGTTCTTCGTCGCCATCCTGTTCCTAGTCGCCTCGATCCAGTTTCTGACCACGGGTGTGCTTGCTGAGATCATGACCCGGACGCTATTTGCCTCTGGAGAGCGCACCCATCACCGCATCTGTCGGCAGACCGATCCGGCAGCTGCTGGCTGGAAGGTTGAGCAGCGACGGGATCTGGATGACGGGCAAGCTAGCTCAGAGGATCGAGTCTGATGGAGGCGCGCGACTCACTGCTAACACGCATTCTCGTCTCGCCTTGGTTCTTAGTGCTGATCGTCTGGCTGGCCTTCTTCTGGCAGCTCGGCGCGGTGCCGCTCTACGATCTCGATGAGGGTGCCTTCACCGAGGCCACCCGCGAGATGCTTGCGAGCGGCAACTTCATCACCCCGCACCGCGATGGCGAGCCGCGCTATGACAAGCCGGTGCTCATCTATTGGTTGCAGGCGGCCTCGGTCGCGGCGTTTGGGTGGAGTGAGTGTGCGCTGCGACTGCCTTCGGCGATCGCGGCCAGCGTCTGGGTCCTTGCGGTCTGGTGGTGCGTGCGCGCCCGGCT
>NZ_JBUDPI010000285.1:0-4910 GCF_054919635.1 Halochromatium sp.
GAGCCGCTGCGCAAGAGTGGCTACGGCGACTATCTGCTAGGACTCATCACCCGAGGACCCGCCCCATGAAGATCACCGCCACCGCCATCCCTGAGGTGCTGCTGATCGAGCCAAAGGTATTCGGCGATCATCGCGGCTGGTTCTGCGAGACCTGGCAGCAAGAGCGCTACGCGGAGCAAGGCATCGGGCCGGCGTTCGTGCAGGATAACCAGGCATTCTCAGGCCATGGCACCCTACGCGGGCTGCATATCCAAAACCCCTATGGCCAGGGAAAGCTGGTTCAGGTCGTCGCCGGTGCGGTGTTTGATGTCGCCGTCGATGTGCGCAAGGGCTCAGCAACCTTCGGTCACTGGGTCAGTGCCGAGCTGAGCGCTGAGAACCAGCACCAATTCTGGGTGCCACCCGGTTTCTTGCATGGCTACATGGTGACCAGCGACACGGCGATCTTCAGCTATAAATGCACCGATTACTATCATCCCGAGACGCAATTCGCGGTGCGTTGGGATGATCCCGACATCAGCATCGACTGGCCCGCAGGCATTCAGCCCATCCTCTCGGACAAGGACCGCGATGCGCCCCTGCTGCGCGAGATCCCGAGTGAGCAGCTCCCCAGCAGTCGTTGAGAGCAAGATTGAGCGACCTGCGCGGTGATGGCGTTTGGGCCTTACATGCCTGGCCTAGAGCTGATGTGCAAGGCTGATCGCAGTGCAAAAGCTCGGCCTCGATGCTGACCAGCATCGAGGCGTCGACGGTCGATGCTGGTTCTTAGGCTCAACGCACAGCGCCCGCCTGCATGGTCTGCGAGAGCGCTTCGAAGACCTCGCGCCAAGCCGCTTGCGCCTCGGCATCGAGCTCGTCACCGAGCGCCTCGTACAGGGTCTCAAGCAGCACCTGCTCGAACTTCAGATAGTCCTCAGGGCGAACACCATATTCGGCATGACGCGCCCCCAGGGTCTCGATCAAAGGTCGAACGCGCTCAGGGTACTCCAGCGCACTGATCACTGTGTTGATCATGGTGACGAATAGATCGGCCTGCTCATCGATCTCGCCTTTGAACAGCGGCCTCAGCTCGGGATGATCCAGGAACAGTCGGCGGTAGAAAGCTCGGCAAACCGATTTTCGCTGCGGCAGGATCAAGGCCCAGGTTTGCCGAACACGCGAGACCGTATCAGGATGCATGGAGGTCCACCGACGCTGCAATATTGGCGCGCATCGGGCGCGCCCCGGTCAGAAATCAATTGCTGATCCAATGAGAGCATAGGCCAGCTGGGGTAAGGCTTCAACGCCATGCGGAGCTGAGAAGCAAGGATCGATGGACGCCAAACACCCTGGATCTGGGTCGACGCGCGGTGCAATCGGCCAAGCAAGCGGGGCTCGGTTTCAGTAGCATTGTCGGGTTATCGGCGTCGCGCCATCGCGCGCATCAATCAGCAACCAGGTCTCAACCGGCCCGACCACAGCACTAAACCTTAGGAGGAAGCTTTCATGGGTAAACTGCTGAAGGGGATCAGCGTCACCGATCTCGCCGGCGCCGCACTCGCGGTCTTCGCGATTTGGCTCGCTGGGCAGGTGCCCTCGGTCGAGATCGCCTGGGTGATGGCGGTGCTGGTGCTCACCGTGTTCCTGTTCGCGTTCGAGGTCGTGCCGGTCGACGTCGCCGCAGTCAGCGTAATGGTGCTCCTTGGGCTGACGACACTGGTCGCCCCCTTGATGGGCTTGGAAACCGGGCTAGTGCCTCTGCAGAACCTGTTCGATGGCTTCGCCTCGAATGCGGTGATCTCAATCATCGCTGTGATGATCATCGGCGCCGCACTCGACAAAACCGGCCTGATGACACGAGTCGCTGGCTTCATCATGCGCATTGGTGGCAGCACCGAGGCGCGCATCATCCCACTGGTCTCGAGCACCGTCGGCGTCATCTCGTCGTTCATGCAAAACGTCGGCGCTGCCGCCCTGTTCTTGCCGGTGGTCAGCCGCATCTCGGCGCGAACCGGTCTGCCCATGTCGCGACTGCTGATGCCGATGGGCTTCTGCGCCATCCTCGGCGGGACCATCACCATGGTCGGCTCAAGCCCGCTGATCCTGCTCAACGACCTGATCAAGACCACCAATCAGGGTCTACCAGCCGAGCAGCAGATGGAGACCTTCGGCCTGTTCTCGGTCACGCCGATCGGCCTCGCGCTGGTAGCGGCTGGCATTCTCTACTTCGTGCTCGCGGGTCGTTTCGTGCTGCCTACGCGGACCAACGATCAGCTGCTGCAGGCGGGTGATCCGATGACCTACTACGCCGAGACCTATGGCGTCAGCGACTTCAAGGTGCACGAGGTGCGGGTGCCCGCCGAGAATCCGATCGCTGGACTCAGTGTGGATGCGATCGAGCGGCAGTGGAATGTTCGCATCATCGCCGTCGAGAAGGGTGATGGGGTGCGCCTGGGCTCGTCCGGGGTCGATCGCGGCCTGGGCATCGAGCAGGGCACCTTGCTCGGCATCTTGGCTACCGAAGAGCGCTTCGAGACCTTCGTCGCCGAGACCGGGATCGAGACCCGCCCCGAGCTTGAGACCTTCGCCGAGGCGCTATCGCCGACCAAGGCCGGTATCGCCGAGATCGTGATCCCGCCGGGCTCAGGACTGCTCGGCAAGTCGGCAAGAGACATCTTCATGCGCAAGGTCTATGGCCTCTCGCTGCTCGCCATCCGACGGGGCGATGAGACCCTGACCTATGCCACGGGTGGCGTGCGCAACCTGCCGTTCAAGCCCGGCGATACGCTGGTGGTGCACACCGCCTGGACCGATCTGGCCCGGCTCGAGAGCAATCGCGACTTCGTCATCGTCACCACCGAATATCCGCACGAGGAGCTGCGCCCGCACAAGCTCCCGGTGGCCTTGATGTTCTTTGCCCTGACCTTGGGGCTAGTGCTGTTCACCGACCTGATGCTCTCTGTCGCACTGCTGACCGGTGCCGTCGGCATGATCCTCAGCCGGGTGCTCTCGATCGACGAGGCCTATGAGGCGGTGAGCTGGAAGACCGTCTTCCTGCTTGCCTCACTGATCCCGCTCGGACTCGCGGTTGAGACGTCGGGCACTGCGGCCTGGATCGCCCAGGAGACGCTAGCCGCGCTGGGCGACGTACCGATCTGGGTGATCCAGGCCGCGCTGGCGGTGCTAGCGACCTTCTTCACGCTGGTGATGTCGAACGTGGGCGCGACCGTGCTGCTCGTCCCGCTAGCGGTGAATATGGCGATGGGCGCTGGTGCCAATCCAGCCGTGTTCGCGCTGACGGTCGGCATCGCCACCTCGAACTCATTCCTGATCCCGACCCATCAGGTCAATGCCCTGATCATGGGTCCCGGTGGTTATCGAGTGCCCGACTATATGCGCGCCGGCGGGATCATGACGGTGCTGTTCTTGGTGGTCTCGCTGCTGATGCTGAACCTGGTGTTTTAACCCGGTGTTTTAACCCGGTGTACTAAAAGGCACCACCAACGGCCGCGTAACCGAAGACGATGTCACCAGTAGAGCCGCTCGCCATCCAGAGCTTGCCGATGCCGTTGCGGCCGGTCTGATCGAGGACGATCTGCGCCCGCCCTTCCCGGCCGTCATTGCAGCGGAAACGAAAGACCGGCCTGGAATCGCCTGCAAAGGCGTTGTAGCGTCCGCGACAGATCGTTCTGCCGTTGCTCACTGAAAAGGCCGCAGCGAAGGGGTTCGAGACATAGCGGCCGCGGTAGAGCTGCTTATCGATGAAGGCGACGAAGGGACCGTCCACGGCCTCGGTTGGCGAAATCTCGAGGTTTCGATGCTCGCGATAGTGGCCAACCACCGAGGTCATGCAGGTATGCCGCTCGGCCATCGGCTCCAGCTGACAGAGGATGCGCGCGTAGTCCAAGGGCGCCACCTCGACGAAGACCAGGTTGAGATCCACCGGCGCGCGATTCGCCGAGCAACTGGCCAGCGCAATGGCCAGCGCAATAGCAAGCCCGAAGGGAAGCAAGGTAGCGCAGAGCAGCACCAACGCAGACGGCTGCAGCCAACGCTGCGCAGGCCTCGCGGAGCGACCCGCGAGCGATTGCGGGTCCGACCCTGCTTGCCTCCTGCACGGCACTGTTCGGCACCGGGTCGTTATCGTTAACATGGCCAGCGGCGCTGCAGGGCGGCTAGGGGGGGGCGGCTAGGGGGCAGCCACGAGACAGCCGCTGGGATCGAGCAATCACCCTGCCGCTGGACGCTCGAACAGGTAGTGTCCGACGTACCACTCCTGGCCGCGGTGCAGCCCAAAGAGCTCGGCACAGGCCATGAAGAAGAGCCGCCAGCGCATCCACCAGACGCCGACCTGCTCCTTGCCGTAGGTGGTCTCGAGGATCGGCCAGACCTGATCGCGCGCCGCATCCATCAGCGCCAGCCAGGCGTTGAGGGTCTTCTCATAGTGACGCCCATCCCAGCGCCAGCGATCGACCAGGTTGAGCTGCTGCTGGAAATGCAGTGGCAGATCATCGCTTGGCATGATGCCGCCGGCGAAGAAGTAATGACTCATCCAGTCGTCTGGGCCTGTATCCTCATAGGGATAGGGATGGTCGCGATGGCAGAACACATGCATGAAGAAGCGCCCGCCAGGCTTGAGCCAGTCGTGCACGCGACCGAACAGGGTACGCCAGTTGCGCATGTGCTCGAACATCTCCAGCGAGACGATGCGATCGAACCGCTGATCGATCGCGAAGGCGTTCATATCGGCGGTGATGACGGTAAGGTTATCGATTCCGCGACGCTCGGCCTCGCCTTCAATATAGGCGCGCTGCGAGCTGGAGTTAGAGACCGCGGTGAATTGGCTCGATGGAAACTGCTCGGCGGCCCATAGACTGAACGAGCCCCAACCGCAGCCGAGCTCGAGCACCTCCATGCCGGTATCGACCCCG
>NZ_JBUDPI010000286.1:0-4902 GCF_054919635.1 Halochromatium sp.
CGGGAGATCCGCTCGCGCTGCAGCTTGCGCACGAACCGCGTGAGTGCTTTGTCTGTGCCTTTCTTGACGCCCGACACCGCATTATCGAGATCCGTGATCTGTTCCAGGGGACGATCGACGGCTGCAGCGTGCATCCGCGCGTGGTGGCCCAGATGGCCTTGTCCCTCAATGCCGCCGCCTGTGTCATGGTCCATAACCATCCCAGCGGTGATCCAACGCCGAGCGGTGCGGATATCGCCATCACCAAGCGTCTGCGTGAGTGTCTCGATCTCTTCGAGATCCGCCTGCTCGATCACCTGGTGGTGGGGCGGGAGGGTGGCTGCTCCATGGCGCAGCAGGGGTTGCTCTGAGATGGCCCAGATCACGGTGGTGTCTGAGTCCCTCGAGCGCCTGCAGGGGTTTCTGATCGGCATCGAGTGGACCAATGACAGTGCCCTCAGCCTGATCGCCCTGGACCCGCAGCAGCGCACCGCGCTGTTGTGCGATCAGGATGCCGACGAAGACCGCCAGTGGCGGCTGGGTCCCTGCGGACTCGAGGCTATCGAGCGCGGGCACGAACGCTGAGGTCCTCTTGAACCGGCTGACGGCACCTGTGGGGTGCTGTCAGCCCTGAGCGTCTGTACACAGACCACCCCGACGTTGTCGGAGTGGCCTGTTCTTGTGTCGATCGCCTTGTCTCATACCGACCAGCGATAGCGGGCTTTCAGGGCCATGACACGGGCACAAGCGGCGTTGACTCGGGAGAGACGCAGCCGCCCGTCCGTGATCGCCTGGCGCAGGATGACGAGCGTCTTCGGCACCCGATCCGGGTCGTAGGGCCGATGGTTGGCGATGAGCAGGAGATCGACACCGGCGTTGAGGGCGCAGACCAGGGCCTCGCTGGGGCTGTGGTGCTGGGCGATGGCGTCCATCTGCAGATCGTCGCTGATCACGACACCGCGAAAGCCGAGCCGCTCGCGCAGCAGGCCAGTGAGGATTGGTCGGGAGAGCGTGGCGGGACGCCGGGGATCGAGGCGTGCGTTGCGGATGTGGGCGCTCATGATCAGGTCGCGATAGCCGGCCTGGATCAGGTGGGCATAGGGGATGAGTTCCTGTGCCGACCAGGTGTCGGTGACATCGACGACCTCGGTATGCGAATCGGCCCAGGCGCTGCCATGACCGGGGAAATGCTTGAGGGTGCTGAGAATGCCCCGGCGCTGCTGCGCCCTGACAACGGCGGCCGCGTGCTGCACGACCTGGTGCGGATCGGCCGAGAAGCTGCGCTCGAGGCGACCGATGATCGGGTTATCCGGCCGACTGTTGAGATCGACCACGGGGGCGAAGTTGAGGTTCAGGCCGTTGTCTGCCAGCGTCTGCGCGATGGCGTCGGCCGCGCGCTCGGTCTGCGCTGGATCATCGAGCTGGCCGAGCGTCTGTGCCGAGACCGTCGCTGGAAAGCCATCACGTGGTTTCAGGCGCGCGACACGCCCTCCTTCCTGATCGACACCGATGAGCAGCGGTGTTGGGCTGAGTGCCGAAAGGGTTCGGGTCAGGGCGCGCAGTTGCTGCGGTGAGCGGATGTTGCGGCCATCGCGATCGAACAGCACGACCCCGCCAATGCGGTGCACCAGCAGATCGCGCACGATGGGGTCGTCCGCGCTGAGGTCGGTGCCACGAAACCCGACCATGAGCAGTTGCGCCAGGCGCTGCTCGAGCGGCCAGCGCCACCAGGGCAGGTCTTGCGCCTGCAGGGATCGCCAGGGCGCGGTGGCGGTGAGGCCAAGCGCGGCTTGGAGGAACTGTCGGCGCGTGTGCATGGAGCAAGCATGACAGACGGTGATGATCCGTACCTGGGCTGGGGGTCATCGATCGCGGAGCGTTAGGGCCTGATCCGGTGGGCGTAGCCGGATTTGACTTGAGGCTCGGAGACTCGTCGAGGTTGCGCTTAGCCTGCGCGGCGGCGATGACTGGGCCAGGTGAAAGAGACCTGGTGCGTTCCCGCTTCGTGGAACCGCTCGATGACCCGTGGGCCGAGTGCGTGTTCCAGCCTCGACGCCGGCAGGTCACCGATGAGGATCGTGGCGCGTTGCTGGGCGTAGCGGGCATCCAGCACCTCGAACAGCACACCGCGATGATCGTCCTGCGGAGCATCGATCAGATCGTCGA
The DNA here is from genome assembly GCF_054919635.1 of Halochromatium sp. Classification (NCBI taxonomy): domain Bacteria; kingdom Pseudomonadati; phylum Pseudomonadota; class Gammaproteobacteria; order Chromatiales; family Chromatiaceae; genus Halochromatium; species Halochromatium sp. The sequence goes on from NZ_JBUDPI010000286.1 coordinate 2,146, forward strand.
GCACCAGCAGGTCGGGCGCGCTGAGCTGCGCGAAGGCATCGGCCTCGGAGCCCTGGGATCGAGATGCGCTGGCGTCGCGCAGGCTGCGCAGTGCGCTGGGCAGCGAGACATACCAGCCGCGCTGTCCGGCACGCACCAGGGTCGCGAGGATGGCGCAGGCCAGGTGGGTCTTGCCGGTGCCTGGGCCGCCGAGGAGCAGCAGCGTTTCGCCGGGTCGTTGGCCAGCGCTGAGGGCGCAGGCATAATCCTGGCAGATCGAGCGGGCCAGCAGCTGCTCGGCGATGTCGGCCTGATAGTCGGCGAAGCCTTTGCTGCGAAAACGCTCAGGGATGCCGCTCGCGGCCAGCTGTCGCTGCCATTGCCGCTCGAGGGCCTTGCGCCGCGTGGCCAGGAGGCTGCGCACTTCCTGCCGACCCCGCTCGGCGAGATCTTCGGCGGACAGCAGGGGGTCATCCGGGCGTGATCCAGCCCGCAAACCCACAAGCCGAAGGCCAGTCGGCTGCGCGGCTTGGCGCGAGATCGGGGAGCATTTGTCCATGAGCTGACCTCTACGGCTGGGGTGGGCAATGGCGGTTGTGGTCCCGGGCTGATGATCCGTTCTCGGCGCTTGGTCCTCATTCCATTCGCGCGGCAGGGTTGAGCGCATTCATTGCGCATTGCGCCCGACTCATCGACCGCTCGCCATTCACGGTAGCGATCACTATAACCGGGTTTTCATCCGTTGCCTAGTCGATCAATGGCAGCGGTCATCGCAACGCAGATGGCGATGCAACCGATGCATCGACGGCCACCGAGCGCATCGATGCGGTCATGCTCAACGCGCGGGAATCCCATCAACGTCAACAACAACAGAAACTAACCTGGTTCCGTGAAAAGAATAAGCCCAATAATAAGAAAAAGCTCGATAAATCATAAGGATATTGGTATTATAGGCGTGTTTCCCACCTCACCCACCAGGTGATCCCATGCGCCAATTCATCATCGAACAATCCGCCGCCGAGCTGACCTCGCAGGCCGGCCTTGGGCTCATTGGTCGGGCGCTCAATCACCAGACCGACTTGGCGACGGCCGCGACCAGAGTCAGCGCATTGCGCCCGAACGCGGTCCAGCATCGCGATATTCTCAGCAGCTATATCGCCCTGCAATGCTTGGGCAAGAGCGATTTTGAGGCGATCACCGCGTTTCGCGACGACGAGTTCTTCTACGAGGCGCTGGGTGTGCGCGACGTGCCCTCGGAGGCGACACTGCGCCAGCGCCTGGATGAGCACGCCGTGGCCTTTCGCGACGTCGTCGATCAGGCCTCGGAGGACTTCTTGCGCCGGGTGCGCGCCCCGATCACCGCGCTGGCCAACGACTTGGTCCCACTGGACTGTGACGTCAGCCCCTTCGATAACGCTCGTACCCACAAAGAGGGTGTGTCGCGCACCTACAAAGGCTGCGATGGCTACGCGCCGATGCTGGCCTATCTGGGCCAGGAGGGCTGGTGTCTGGAGGTCGAGCTGCGCGAAGGCCGCCAGCATTGCCAGAAAGACACCCCAGCGTTGCTCGACCGGGTGCTGGAGCGCGCCCGACGCTTGATGCCGAGCCATCAGGGATTGCTGCTGCGCCTGGACAGCGGCAACGATGCGCTGGAGAACATCGCCGTGGTCCTCACGCACAACGAGCACCATCCCGAGGCGGCCAAGGCCCACTATCTGATCAAGTGGAATCCGCGCAAAGAGCGCGCCGAGGACTGGCTGGCCGATGCCGAGCGCGATGAGGCGGCGGCGCAGTGGAGCACGCCACGTGCGGGTAAGCGCGTGGCGCTGTTCAGCGTCGTCGAGGACCGGGTCGATAGCGAGTACGAGTACAGTCTGCGCCGGGTGATGCGGCTCACCGAGCGCACCATCGACAAACACGGCCAAGCCCTGCTGGTCCCAGAACTGACGCTCGAGGGCTGGTGGACGAGCCTGTGGCACGATGAGGCGACGATCATTCGCCTCTATGCCGATCACGGTACCAGCGAGCAGTTCCACAGCGAATTCAAGACCGACCTGGACCTCGAGCGTTTCCCCTCGGGAAAGTTCGCCACCAATGCCCTGGTGCTGACCTGTGCCCAGCTGGCCTATAACCTGCTGCGCTGGCTCGGCCAGCAGGGGCTGCTCGGTGCCGATGCTCCGCCGCGGCACAAGGCGAAACGCCGGCGTTTGCGCACGGTGATGCAGGAGTTGGTGTACCTGGCGGCACGCTTGGTGCGCACTGGCCGGCGCTTGAAACTCGTCTTTGGCGTGCACTGCCCGGCCGTGGCGATCTATCGGCGGCTTTATCGGCAGTTGGCGGTAACGTAAAACGCGCGCAGCCAGGTTTTGGCACGAACGCCGGGGGTGAGCGAAGCGATTCGAGGAAGGTGGGCGCGCCAACGCAGCGCACTTCGCTCCGCAGCCACTAACAAGGGCGCCTGCGCAGTGCCATTCGACGGAATGATGCCGAATTCTGATGCTGTCGTCATTCATCCTGATCAGTTTCTGACCGGAGCGCATGCGATTCGATGAAAAATGCCAATTTTGGTCATTCAGCTCACGGATTCACGGACTACTCAGCACTCTGCGGTTATACCGAAGCCGATCTCGACGCAGTGTTCGCCCCGGCACTCGAAGGGCTTGATCGTCAGCAAATCAGAGACTGGTACAACGGTTACAACTGGACCGGTGAAGCCGTCTATAACCCCTTCGACCTCTTGTTTCTGCTGCGCAACCGTCAATTCCGGTCTTACTGGTT
>NZ_JBUDPI010000287.1:0-4896 GCF_054919635.1 Halochromatium sp.
CTGTGCGACGACACGCAAGTGTGACGCGTACTCCTGGCCTGTCGGATGCTCGACTTCTAGACTCAGCGCGGGCGAAACGCCCATCGCGATCGAGTTCAGGTCGAGCATGCCGAATGAATTGGTTGGGAACGACGGCGTGATGAAGCGCGTCTCGGCCGGCCACGAGGCGAATGAGGCACCGACCGTGTGACGCTCTAGAACAACGAAATTCTCGATCCCAGCGTCCTGGAGCGCCACCGCGACGCCGATGCCTGCGGCACCGGCGCCGATGATCACAACGTCATACAGATCGTCTCGTGTTACCCGCTCATTCATCGGTACTCCTCGGCCTTACGACGCTAGGTGGAAGCGGGCTGAAGCACTGTCCGCTCTGCGCGGTCAGCGTACCCTTGGAACGCAAATGAAGGCCCCTTTCAGGGTGATCGGACAGATTGCTCCTGCGGTTAGCCTCTTCAGCCGATCAAAGAAGCCCGGGTCACGCCATTGCGCCAAGATGGCCGGCGCGAACTGAATGGCAGCCAGATCGATGCGGCCCATGCGCGGATTGTCGGCATCCTCGCGGAAGCAGTGCGCATAGCCGGTCTCCGTCTCGTGGACGATGACCGAATGCAGCCGTAGGTCCGCCTCGCCGTTGGTCCTGTCGGCCAATGAGAGCGCGGTATCGACGAGACGAAAGAACAGCCGAGAAAACTGCTCGGCGCTCGGCGACACCGGGATCAGGACCCAGCGCTCGGAATGCGCGCGCATGGCATCCAGGTAGTCCGGGTCATCACCTGACCAGAGCGCAACGGAATGATCGAAGGCGTCAATCAGATCGTGCACAAGGCGCTTGAGCAGGCCAAAGTCATAGACCATCTGTCCATTGTCGAAGGCATGCGCCTCCAGCAGCAGTTCGACCTTGTACGAATGGCCGTGGATCGAATGCGAGCACCGCCGCGTGCTGCATCCGCGCACGCTGTGCGCGTTCTCGAACTTGAAGAGCTTGCGAATCAGCACCTGCCGCCTCGCTCGTCGGAACGGGCAGGCGTCACAGGGTCGTAGCCGCCTGGATGCAGAGGATGGCAGCGCCCCAGGCGCAGCAGCGTCAGCCATGATCCCCTGAGCGCACCGTGGGTTCGTAGCGCCTCGATGGCGTACTGCGAGCAGGTCGGATGGAATCGACAGTGCGGGCCGAGCATCGGGCTGATGAACAGCTGGTAGCCGCGCATCAGCAGCACTAGCAGACCGGCAGGCCAATGCTTCATGCGGGCACCGAAGCGGCCGGTCGCAGCAGAGGACCCTCAGGAGTGTCCTCGACGATGTATCCGGCGCCCTCAAGCTCCTCGCGCAGCGCATCCGCTTTGGCATAATCGCGGCTCCGACGCGCCTGCTCTCGCTTCGCTACAAGGGTCCTGATCCGGGCGGGGTCGGACGACCGCGCGGACGGCATCAATGCCGCTGGCCGCAACGCCGCCAGTGCCGTCTGCGGTGCCTGCCGCAGCAACCCCAACAACCCGGAGGAGGCCAGTAGAACGGACTTGGCGTGCGCCCGCCGGGCGTCCGTGTCTGCGTTGTCCAGTTGCGTCAGCAGCACGCGCAGACGCCCCAGTGCGCCAGGGACATTGAGATCGTTCCTCAGGGCCTCCAGCAGCTCCGCGTCCGGGGTGACCTCTGGCAAGACGGTGACATGGACCACTTTCGCGAGGCTCTCGTAGTAACGGGTCAGGGCCTGTCGCGCAGCCAACAGGCGCTGCGCAGTCCAGTCCAGGGGGCGCCGGTAGTGGGTGGAGAGCAACGCCAGGCGGATCGCTTCACCCGGCGCCTCGTCCAGCAGATCGCGCACCAGCAATACATTGCCAAGCGACTTGGACATCTTCTGCCCATCCACTGTGACGAAGCTGTTGTGTACCCAGGTGCGGCAGTAGGGGGCGCCATGGGCGCAGGTGCCTTGAGCGATCTCGTTCTCGTGGTGCGGGAAGATCAGATCCTGGCCACCACCGTGGATGTCGATGGTTTCGCCCAGGTGCTGGCCGATCATGGCCGAGCATTCGATGTGCCAGCCCGGACGACCCCGGCCCCAGGGGCTCTCCCAGCCCGGCAGGTCGGGTGTCGAGGGCTTCCACAGGACGAAGTCCAACGGGTCTCGCTTGTAGGGTGCGACGTCGACGCGGGCACCGGCGAGCATCTCATCGATGCGCCGCCCCGAGAGCTGTCCGTACTCGGGATAGGAAAGCACATGAAACAGCACATGCTCCCGCTCGACGTAGGCATGGCCGCGCGCGATTAACGTCTGGATTAGTTCGATGATGGCGGGGATGTGCCCGGTGACGCGGGGCTCCAGGTCGGGCGTCAGCACACCCAGTGCCTGCATGTCCTCGTGATAGGCGTTGATGTAGCGGTCTGTGATGGTGGCGATGGGAACGCCCGCAGCGGCGGCCGCCGCATTGATCTTGTCATCGACGTCGGTGAAGTTGCGGGCGTAGATCACCTCGCGGTAGTCATGCCGCAGCAGCCTTGAGAGCACGTCGAACACCACCGCAGGTCGGGCATTGCCGATGTGAGCGTAGTTGTAGACCGTCGGGCCGCAGACGTACATCGTCACTCGATCGGGCCGTTCGGTCTGCAAAGGCTCCTTCCTGCGGGTCAGTGTGTTGTGCAGACGAATCGGCGGGCTCACGCGACCGCTCCTTGCGCTAAGGCGTTGAAAGTGGCTTCGATCTCAGCCCTGTCGATCCCGTAGGTCTCGAAGTAGTCCTGGATCTCGCTGCGGGAGAGCCGAGGCACGTTGGAGACCGTCGGCAACAGAACCGCGTCATCCGTGTAGCACTCACTGACACGCCGGGCATCGCCGCTTCGGAGTGCCTCGTTCCAGCGGTCGAACAGTTCCTCGGCCAGGCGCAGCGTCGCTGGCGCGCAAACGGCGGTCTCGGCGACATCAGGGGTGTCGATCGGTACGGTGCGGAACGAGGCCGTGTCCCCGGAGACAGGGTGGCGGCCCCCACGTAGCGACGCGCTTAGGCTGCGTCGGTCCTTGCCCGATGTGTCCTCCAGGAACTGCATGCCGCTGACCAGCGGGATGGTGTGTCTTGGCTTGATTCGCGTTCGATGCATCATCGCTGCCTTGGCTTAAACAGGCCTAGCCTGCGTTGGAGCCGCTACTTCACCAGCGGCACGAAGAAACCGGCGCCGAAGGCCACGGCCTCGTCGAGGGTGAACTCGGTCTTGTCGCCCTCGCCCTCTTCCACCCAGCGGTGGGCGGTGTCGCCGTCCTTCAGAAACACCATCTCCAGGCACATGCTGTGGGCGGCGCAGGCGCCGGGCTGCTCCCAGCGCACCCCCACCCGCACGTCGTCGGAAGGCTCGGCCGAGTGGATCTGGTGCCCCTGCTGGTGAATTCGGACGGGCTCTCCGGTCACATGGCAGCGGGACTCGATGGCCACGTCGGCGTCATACATGGGCCCCACCACCATCGCGTCGAGGGCGCAGATGGCGTTCACGGCACGGCCGTTCACCCGAAGGTGGTGGGCGGTGTCCTCGGTCGTCATGGGGTAAGCGCCCACCACCGCGGTTCGGTCGGCGTTGAGCACCACCAGGTCGTCGCCGCCGAGGCGTTCGATGGCTGCTGCCACGCCGTCGGCACCCACCAGGGGCGCCAATTCGCCATTGCTTGGGGCGCGGCCCTCCTCGGCCAGGGTGCGCAGGATGGCGCGGTGGGCCGCCGCCAGCTTGGGGGGCAACGCCTGCTGGCGCGCCCGCAGCGGCAGCTGGCTGCTCAGCTTGTCGATGGCGGCGGCGATCTTATCGTTGACGTCGGGCACGGTGGGATACTCGTTGGTTGCTGCTTGCTCGAGAGACATGGTCTGCATCTCCTCTTGAGGTCGGTTGTCAGGAGTCGATTCCGACTCACTGTCGAATTCGGCTTCGGCTTCGGCTTCGGCCTACTGGTCCCGCTTCGCGGTGCACCGCACGCAGGTCCCCAGGACCTCGACGATCGGCCGTTTGGCGCGGAATCCGCGGGCTTGACCTGCGGCACGCAGGCTCTCGGCCAAACCGGCGTCCTCGACCTCGGTCACTTCACCGCAGGCGTCACAGATGAGGAACTGACCCGCGTGCGGGTGATCCGGGTGTGTGCAGCCGATGTAGGCGTGCAGGCTTTCGAGCTTCTGCACCAGCCCCTGCCCGAGCAGAAAGTCCAAGGCCCTGTAGACTGTCGGCGGCGTAGGGTTCTTCAACACACCGCGCATCCGATCGAGCAGCTCATAGGCGGTCAGCGGTTTACCCGAGGCACACAGCAAGCGCAGCACCGCCTCACGTTGCTCGGTGAGTCGCACGCCGCGCTCGCGACACAGGGCCTCAGCGCGCGCGATGATCCGGTCTACCCGTTCGCTATTCATCAAGAACGGTCTTTACTCAAACTCGACGCCGGGGCGCGCCCGTTTTGTCGTTCGCGCATCTCGAGCCGTTCCTGGGCATCCACGCACAGCGTCGCGACGGGGCGGGCTTCGAGCCGCGCCAGGCCGATGGGCTCGCCGGTCTCCTCGCACCAGCCATAGCTGCCGTCGTCGATACGGGCGATAGCGGCGTCAATCTTGCGTTCGAGCTTGCGGTAGCGATCGCGTGTGCGCAGCTCCAGCGTCTGGTCGGCCTCGCGGTTGGCTCGGTCTACCTCGTCGCCGACCTCATGGTGGCTGTCGTTCTTTAACTCCGCGAGGGTCGCCTTAGCCTCGGCGAGCAACGCTGATCGCCAGTCCAGCAGCTTCTGCTTGAAATAGGCCAGCTGGCGCGGACCCATGTACTCGTCATCGAGAGGAGGTCCGCTGTTTGAGGTCGCGGAGCCTTGCCCGTCTCGCTCCCGCTCGCTGTCTTGCATCGATCGGTCACCTCGTCTGAAGGATCATCCCGCCAAGCTGGGGCGTG
>NZ_JBUDPI010000288.1:0-4862 GCF_054919635.1 Halochromatium sp.
CGAACTGGTGCTTCAGCCGCAGCAGCAGATCCTCGGCCAGGCCCTTCTTGGTCGGCCCCAGCGCGGCGATATTCCACTCGGCACCGTCCATATCGTCGATCGAGACGAAGGTCGGCTCGCCCCCCATGGTCAGACGCACGTCCTGCGCCTGCAGCTCGGCATCCACGGCGTGCCCCAGCGATTCAATATCCGCCCACTGCTCGTCGGTATAGGGCTTGGTGACCCGCGGGTCCTCGTGGATGCGCTTGACCCGATTATGGAAGTAGAACTCGACCTCGCACTCGTCGGTCGCACCGGTGATGGGCGCCGCCGAGACCGGGTCCGGCGTGCAGGCGAGCGGGATATGGCCCTCGCCGGCGAACAGCCCTGAGGTTGGATCGAGACCAACCCAGCCCGCCCCTGGGATGTAGACCTCGGCCCAGGCATGCAGATCGGTAAAGTCCTGCTCTGGCCCGCTGGGACCATCGAGCGCCTTCACATCGGCGGTCAGCTGCACCAGGTAGCCGGACACGAACCGTGCCGCCAAGCCCAACCGGCGGAACGTCTGCACCAAGAGCCAGGCGGTATCGCGACAGGAGCCGCGGCCCAGGGTCAGCGTCTCCTCGCTGCTCTGGATACCGGTTTCCATGCGCACCACGTAACCGGTCTTCTCCTGCAGTCGCTTGTTCAGATCGACCAAGAAGTAGACCGTCTCGCGCCGGCTGCAATCGATGCTCTCGACCCAGGCGTCGAACCTCGTTCCGCTGTCCTTGATCTGCAGATAGGGCGCCAGCTCCTTGGTCAGCTGCGCGTCGTAGGTGAAAGGATAGTGGTAGGCAGACTCATCGACGAAGAAGTCGAACGGATTGATGGTGATCATCTCCGCGATCACATCGACCTCAACGCTCAATGTCTTGGCCTTCTCCGGAAAGACCAAACGGGCCAGATAGTTGCCGAAGGGGTCCTGCTGCCAGTTGAGAAAATGCTCGCTCGGCTCGACGCGTAGCGAGTAGGAGTGGATCGGCGTGCGGCAATGCGCCGCAGGGCGCAGCCGGACCGTATGCGGGGCAAGCGCCACCGATCGATCGAAGCGATATTCGGTCTTGTGATTGAGCGCAACCAGGATGGCCATGGATGGCGTGGCTCCTAAGGGGCAGAGCGAGCGGGATGTGCGCTGTACTTTACCTTGAAAAGGCCTCCTCGGCGCCATCGAGGCCGAGTCGCAGGCAACCCAACTCGACCCAACCGAGATTCGCCACGGGCTGGAGAAGACTCAAGCGACCCAAGCGACCCAAGCGGCTGAAGCGCCTGATTCCGCTCCCTGGGCAATCGACTTGCCATCGAGAGCCGCGGCGATCCATGCGGATACAACATCGCTGTATCGAGAGACATAGCGTTCGCGAGACGCGTGCAGCCGGCATCCGTATCATATTGAGTCGCAACCCCCTCAACTCAGAGCATCCGTATGACTGCTGCCGCTTTCCGCCCACCACCTGGCGGCCTCTTCTTGCTGCTGCTGCCGTTGCTCCTGCTCGGCCTGCACTACGGTTACGAGGCCTACATCGCTGACGCCTGCCTCGAGCGCGGCGGCTCCTTCGACTACGAGACCTGGACCTGCTCGCTCAGCGCCCAGTTCGACGCTGCCCGACCCTACCTGCATCGGCACTGGGGCAAAGCAGTAATCGCGTTGAGCTTCTCGCTCAGTGGCTTGATCGTGCTGCTGTGGAGCTGGTTGCGGCATCGTCGCCGCTGATCAAGCGACCAGTGCGAAGGCGGAGCAATGATGGCGCAGCACGACGACGGTCTTTTCGCCAACGGAAAGCGTTTGTCACTTTTTCTCCCGAGCATCCCAAGTCGCCTTGACCTCCAAGAGACGCGGCAAAATGTCCGCGAAGCACTCGATCAGGCGCGGCTCGAAATGGCTTCCGCTGCTCTCGTGGATGACCGCTAGCGCCGTCTCCACCGGCCAGGCCTCTTTGTAGGGTCGCTGCATGGTGCGGGCGTCGAAGACGTCCGCCACAGCGACGATGTGGGCTGATTCCGGGATGGCCTCAGCGACCAGACCATCAGGATAGCCGCTACCGTCCCAGCGCTCGTGATGACGCAGCGCGATCTCGGCGGCAAGCTGGAGCAGAGGCGCATTGCTCATGCGCAGGATATCGTGCCCGATCTGGGAATGGGTCTTCATCACCGTCCAATCCTCGGCGGTCAACTTGCCCGGCTTGCGCAGGATCGCACCAGGGATGCCGATCTTGCCCATATCGTGCATCGGAGCGGCCTGCTCCAGCTGTTGGCAGGACGCGGACTCCCAACCGCAGGCACTGGCGAGCTCGCACGCATAACTGGCCATGCGCCAGATGTGCACGCCGGTATCGGTATCGTTGTAGTGTCCCGCACAGCCGAGCATCGAGAGGGCATCTTGATAGCTCCGTTGGAGTCGTGAGGACTGAACCAGCGACAGATGGCTCCGAACGCGCGCCCGCACGATGGGCGCTGAGATGGGCTTGACGATATAGTCGACCCCGCCTGCCTCGAAGCCCTCCGCCTCGTTGCCCGTGTCAGCCAGCCCGGTGACGAAGATGACCGGGATCGACTCGGTCGTCGGGTCCGCCTTGAGCCTCCTGCAGACGGCATAGCCGTCCATGTCCGGAATCTGGATGTCGAGTAGGATCAGCGCTGGGCGCAGCTTCGCTGTGACGGCCAAGGCCTCAGCGCCATTGCGCGCGAACAGCAAGCGATAATCGTCGCCGAGCACCTGGCGCATGGCTGCCAGGTTCTGCGGCTGATCGTCGACGACGAGGATCGGCCCCGCGGTCATGGCGGAGTCTCCGCCTCGAGCGGCTGCTCCAGTGTCTCCTGTGCAACCCGCTCGAAGGGCAGCTCGAATCAGAAGGTACTGCCTTGCCCAGGCGTGCTCTCGAGGCCCATCTGCCCGCCCATCAGCTCGACCAGCCGGCGGCAGATCGCCAGCCCCAGCCCGGAGCCGCCAAAGCGCCGCGTCGTCGAGGCATCGGCCTGGCTGAAGGGCTGGAACAGGCGTCTTTGGGTCTCGTCATCGATGCCGATGCCGGTGTCGCGCACGCTGAAGCGCAACCGCACCCGCGTCCTTTCAATCTCGACCGGATCGGCCCGCACCTCGACCTGACCGGTGTCGGTGAACTTGATCGCGTTGTTGGTCAGATTGATCAGGATCTGATCTAGGCGCAGCGGATCACCGCGCAGCGGCCAGTCGCAGCACCGCGGCGGGACGACGATCAGCTCCAAGGCTTGCCCCTGATCCTTGGCCTCCGCGGCTGGTCCCATCAAGGTCGTCAGGTTGTCCAGCACGCTACTGAGCCGGAATATCGCATGCTCGAACTCGATCTTGCCGGACTCAATCTTGGACAGGTCAAGGATATCGTCGACGATGCCGAGCAGATTCTGGCCGGATTCATGGATCTTGCGCGCCAGCTCGCGCGCATCGTCGGGCAGCTGCCGGCGCTCGAGCAGATAGGCGAGCCCGAGGATGGCGTTCATCGGGGTGCGGATCTCGTGGCTCATGTTGGCCAAGAAGGCGCTCTTGGCCTGGGTCGCGGCTTGAGCTCGCTGGAGGGCCTCTCTGAGCTCGGAGGCGCGCACGGCCACCCGCGCCTCTAGGCGCTGAACAAGCTCGAGCGCCGCCAAACCATCGCAACCGGGCAGCCGATCGTTGGCGATGACGAGATCCCAGACACGCCTGGGCAGGAGCTTCCGCAGCTGCGCCGCCGTTTCCACGCGCCGATGTTGGACCGAGTAACCCGCCTGCTCCAGCTCATCGAGAACGGAAAGCTAGGTCTCGGTGCAGTCCTCGATCAATAGAAGTCGCAGTCGTGTCTGATCCAATTCGCTCATTCAGCTCTTCCATCGGCCCGGCTAGGCGATGCTCTGAGACTGCTTTATGGTAGCGCCTCTTCAGCGACCAACCTTAGGGCTGGCTCAACGAGGCAAGACGGCCCTAGGATAAGATACCAAGATGACCTATCTCGACAAGGGGGGATCGATACCCATGCTGACCCATCGACGAAAACTCCTAGACCATCGCTGCCTGCAGGGGCTACTCGCCCTGTTACTCGTGCCGTTGCTCGCGCTAGCAAGCGCCGCACAGGCTCAAACAGAGGCCGTGCCACAGAGCTCGCTCGGACGCACTGTCCTGGTCCTGGATGCATCAGGCTCGATGTGGCAGCAGATCGGCGATGAGCACAAGATCACCATCGCCCGCGACGTCGTCAGCCAGCTTCTCGATAATCTACCCAGCGAGCGTGCGCTCGGGCTCTGGGCTTACGGTCACAACCGCAAGGGGGACTGCGAGGACATCGCCGAGCTGGTTCCGGCAGGCACCGGTAACCGAGAGGCTATTCGATCAGCGGTTGAGCAGATCAATCCGAAAGGCAAGACGCCGCTGTCCGATGCGGTCAGGCAGGCGGCAGAGTCGCTTCGATACGAGGAAAACCCAGCGACTGTGGTGCTCATCTCGGACGGCCGCGAGACCTGTGATCGCGATCCCTGCGCCGTCGCCGATGCACTCGAGACCGCCGGCGTCGATTTTACCACGCACGTGATCGGCTTCGACGTCAGCGCGCCGGAAGATCAGGCGCAGCTGCGCTGCTTGGCCGAGAATACGGGTGGTAGCTTCCGGATGGCGGCCGACGCAGCGGGCTTGAAGGACGCTCTGGTGGAGGTGACTGCAGCACCGGAGCCGGAGCCGGAGCCCGAGCCGCAAGCACCACAAATCACTCTCAGCGCTCCGGAGACGGCACCAACCGGCTCCTGGGTTCCAGTCGAGCGCAGCGAGACCGTTGCCAATACGGACTACATCACCATCGTTGCGCGCGACGCCAAGGACGACGAGGTCGGCAACTATCGCC
>NZ_JBUDPI010000289.1:0-4843 GCF_054919635.1 Halochromatium sp.
AGCTCTGCCAATGTCTTGCGGAGGGCCATGCGCTGCTTAGCGCCCCGACCGGCTCCGGTAAGACCACGGGGGTGCCGCTGGCGCTGCTTGATGCCGACTGGCTCCAGGGCCGCTCCATCTTGATGCTCGAGCCGCGTCGCCCGGCCGCACGGATGGCTGCTGCACGAATGGCGGCCATGCTTGGCGAGACAGTTGGCGAGACGGTCGGACACCAGGTGCGGTTCGAGCGCCGCGTCGGACCCAACACCCGCATCCAGGTGCTCACCGAGGGTATCCTGACCCGGCGCATTCAGCATGACCCAGAGCTCGGCGGCTGCGGCTTGCTGATCTTCGACGAGTTCCACGAGCGCAGCCTGCAGGCCGACCTCGGGCTTGCGCTGGCGCTGGACGTCGCCAGTCTGCGCGACGATCTGCGCATCCTGGTGATGTCCGCGACCCTCGACTCCGAACGGCTCGCCGGGCTGCTTGGCGATGCACCGGTGATCCGCGGTGCTGGGCGCAGCTACCCGGTCGAGCTGCACTATCTCGAGCGCCCTGAGCGCGATCCCTTGTCCGGCCTGTTGCCGGCGGTGCGACGGGCGCTCACAGCACACTCAGGTGATCTGCTCCTGTTCCTGCCCGGCGCCAGCGAGATCCAGCGCATAGCCGACCAGCTGAAGCAGGCACTGGACGCATCGGCCGTCCAACCTAGCTCTAGTGGTCAGGCTCAGGCTCCACAGGCTACAACAACGCAGTCTGGCCCTGATTCATCAGCTCCCAAGCCTTCCCGAGCCCCCTCTGTCAACGGCTTGGCTCAATCTCGCGCCGGTGTCCGGACGCGGGCGCCAGCTACCGACGCCAAGGCCAGCGAAGTCGAGATCTTGTCCTTGCACGGTAGCTTGCCCCTCAGCGAGCAGGATCGTGCCTTGCGGCCCGCGCCCGACGGCCGCCGCCGGGTCGTGCTTGCAACCGATATCGCTGAGACCTCGCTCACCATCGAAGGCATCGAGGTGGTGATCGACAGCGGCCTGACGCGCAAACCGCGCTTCCAGCCTGGCACCGGATTGACCCGTCTGATCACGCAACCCATCTCGCAAGCCTCCGCCGAGCAGCGTGCTGGCCGCGCCGGTCGGCTCGGTCCCGGGCATTGTTATCGACTCTGGAGCCAGGACCAACAGCAGGCCCGCCCGGCGCAGCGTAGCGCCGAGATCCTAGAGGCCGACCTGGCGCCTTTGGTGCTCGAGCTTGCGCTCTGGGGCGTTACCGATCCCTCGCAGCTGCGTTGGCTCGATCCACCACCCAGCGCGGCTTGGGCCCAGGCCGTCGAACTGCTGCAAGGGCTCCAAGTGCTCGAGGCTAGCGGGGCAATCACCCCCGCCGGCCGTGGCGTAGCGGCGTTGCCGGTGCATCCACGTCTGGGCCGCATGCTGACCGCAGCGCCGATCAGCGCCCGCGGGCTGGCCTGCGACCTGGCAGCGCTGATCGAGGAGCGCGATCCCTGGCAGCATCGGCCCGGCCACTGGCGCCCGGTCGATCTTCAACCGCGGCTCGACGCCCTCGAGCGTGCCCGCCGCCGGCAACCAACGCCGGATTTCGAGCCGCGCCGACTGCGAGCGGTGCAGCGAGCAGCGACCCAATTCAAGCAGCTCGCTGCCCAGACAACAGACAGGATCGATGCATCCATCCCTCAGCCCGATCCCGCTGCTCGCCCCGAGCCCGATCCTCGCCACACCACGCCAAGCCTCGGCGCGCTGCTCGCGCTCGCGTATCCGGAGCGCATCGCCCGACGCCGCGAGGGCCGTACCGGCATCCAAGGCGGCATCCGCTATCTGCTGCGCAATGGCAGCGGCGCCGAGCTGCCGCGCGATGATGCCCTGGCCAGCGAGCCCTGGCTGGTGATCGCCGAGCTCGAGGCAACCCGCAACGATCATCGCATCCGTGCCGCGGCCGCGATCACCGAGACCGAGGTCCGCACCGCATTCGCCGAACAGATCAGGACCAACCGAACCCTGAGCTGGGACGCTCAGCGCGAGGCCGTGATCGCCCGCGACCAGGTCCAGCTCGGTGCGATCTTGCTCGATGCCCAGCCGGCGCCTCTGGCTGATGCCGAGGATGGTCTAGCGCTGTTGCTCGCAGCGATTGCCGGCGATCTCGAACGATCGCTGAGCTGGACGGCGGCTGCGCAGCAGCTCTGCGCTCGGGTCGAGCTCGCTCGACGTCTGCAGCCGGAGGCACATTGGCCCGACTTCTCAGTGGCTGGTATCAGGTCTGGGCTTGAAGGCGCGCTTGACGATCGGAGCTCAGACGAGGGCCGGCCTCGGAGCAAACCTGGGGGCATCGATGAAAGCAGACCCGACAGCGGAACCGTCAACAGAGCTGGGAGCAGAGCTGGAAGCGCAGCCAGAGCCGAGGAGACCGGCCGCGAGCACTGGCTGGTACCCTGGCTCATTGGCAAGACGCGCCTATCCGAGGTGCGCGCCCTCGACCTGCTCGAGGTGCTGCGCCAGGCACTCGGCTGGGACAAGTCACAGGCGCTCGACACACTGGCGCCGACTCGCCTGCAAACCCCGGCCGGGACTTGGCGCCCGATCGACTACACCGCTGGCGAGCAACCGGTCCTGCAGGTCCCGATGCAAGAGCTGTTCGGCGTCCGTGATACGCCACGCATCTTCAACGGGCGGCAACCGCTGCTGCTGCACCTGCTTTCGCCAGCGGGACGTCCACTTCAGGTCACCCAGGATCTCGCCGCATTCTGGTCCGACGCCTATACCGAGGTGCGCAAGGAGATGCGCGGTCGCTACCCCAAGCATCACTGGCCACAAGACCCAGCAGGCGAGCCGCCCATCAAGGGCGGGCTAAAGCGCCATGCGCGCTGACGCACCGACTCGTTGCACGCAGAGCCGTGCTAGGGTTGCATGCGCAGTGACCGCATGCACCGAGCCTCCCGTTCACCCGGCCCGCGGTCTGTCGAGCCGACGACGAGTCCTGTTCCTCGCGCGCGAGTAAAGAGGTTGCCCACCGGATGCCAAAGAGCCCATTGAACGCCGAACGTCAACGCCTTGAGGATCAGCGCAATGGCAAAGCCAATTGGCGGCTGTGGGGGCCGTACCTGGCCGAGCGTGCCTGGGGCACGGTACGTGAGGACTACAGCGCCGATGGCGAGGCTTGGGACTATTTTCCGCATGATCATGCCCGCTCACGCGCCTATCGCTGGAGCGAGGATGGGCTCGGCGGTATCTGCGACGAGCAGCAGTATCTTTGCATCGCACTCGCACTCTGGAACGGCCAGGACCCGTTTCTGAAGGAGCGCGCCTTTGGCCTGACCAACGCCGAAGGCAACCGCGGCGAAGACGTCAAGGAGGTCTACTTCTACTTAGATGCGACGCCGAGCCACAGCTGGCTGCGTTATCGCTATCGCTACCCGCAGCAGGCCTTCCCCTATCAGCAGCTCATCGACGAGAACGCGCGCCGCGGCCGCGATGCGCCGCCATTCGGGCTGGTTGAGGCCGGGGCCTTCGCCGAGAACCGATTCTGGGATGTCGAGGTCCGCTATGCGAAGGCGAGCCCGACTCAGGTCCAGGCCCGCATCCTGGTGACCAACCGCGGCCCCGAGTCGGCCGAGCTGCATCTGCTGCCCAGCTGCTGGTTCCGCAACACCTGGAGCTGGGGACAGCCGCATTACGACCTCTGGGGCGACGCCGCCGAGGCCCGCGCCCGCGCCGAGGCCCGGCAGCTGGGCACTGATCCCGAGCGTCCAGTCATCCGTGCCATCGAGCCACCAACGGACGTGGATTGGGCCCTACAGACCGAGCACCCATGCTTGGGCAATCAGTTCATCTACGGCCGCGGCGAGAAGGTGCAGGCCGAGCTGTTGTTCACCGAGAACGAATCGGACAACCGCCGGATCTGGGGCAGCGAAAACGCCAGTCCTTACGTCAAAGACGGCTTCCATCGCTACCTGATCGACGGAGATGCCAGCGCAGTCAACCCGGCCCAGACCGGGACCAAGGCCGCCGCCTGCTATCGGCTGTGGGTCGCGCCAGGCGCCACTCAGACCCTAGAGCTGGTCTTGGCGGCGGAGCCACTGGCCGCCCCCTTCGCCGCCACCGACAAGCTGTTCAGCCTGCGCAAGGCCGAGGCCGATGCCTTCTACCAGCATCTGCTCCCGGAAGCCGAGGCCAGCGATGCCCAGATCCTGCGCCAGGCATTGGCCGGCATGCTCTGGACCAAGCAGTTCTATCACTACGACGTTGCGCGCTGGCTCGATGGTGACAAGATCCCGCCGCCTCCCGAGCGCCGTGAGGGCCGCAATCAGCATTGGCGCCACGTCCGCGCACGCGATGTGCTCTCGATGCCCGATGCCTGGGAATACCCCTGGTTCGCCGCCTGGGATCTCGCCTATCACTGCGCGGCACTGGCCTTGGTCGACGTCGACTTCGCCAAGGACCAGGTCGAGCTGATGCTCTCCGATCGCTATATGCACCCCAATGGCCAGGTGCCGGCCTATGAGTGGAACTTCGGCGACGTCAACCCGCCGGTGCTGGCGATGGCGGCGATCAAGGTCTTTCGTGCCGAGCGTATCCAGCGCGGGGTTGGCGATCATGGCTATCTGAAGCGGGTCTTTCACAAGCTGCTGCTGAACCTCGCGTGGTGGATCAACCGCAAGGACGCCGAGGGCAACAATCTCTTCGAAGGCGGTTTTCTCGGCCTCGACAACATCTCGGTCTACGACCGCTCGCAAGCCCTCCCGCCTCGCTATCGCCTGAAGCAGGCCGATGCGACCGGCTGGATGGCGCATTTTGCGCTGAAGATGACACTGATCGCACTCGAGCTCTGTGTCGAGGACCCGCATTACGAGGACATC
>NZ_JBUDPI010000029.1:0-19705 GCF_054919635.1 Halochromatium sp.
ATTCTGGTCACCGGCGACGGCGATTTCTTGCAGGTCGTCGAGGCCCTGCAGAACCGTGGCTGCCGCGTCGAGCTGATCGGCTTCAAGAACGTCTCACGCGCCCTCCAGCAGGAGGTCGATGCCTTCTGGCCCGGCTTCCTGATCCCCGATCTCCTACCGGTCTCCTACGAGGCACGCAATGAGTGGGGCAAATCAGGCTCCTGCGTGCGCGGCGTCTGTACCACATGGTTTCCGGACAAGGGCTACGGCTTCTTGCGCTTCATCAAGCATATCTCCCCCGATCTCTGGATCACCGATCCGCGCGAGCCGGAATCGCCCTACGAGAGTGTCTTCTGCCATGCCAATGAGGTCGCTGAGGAGGTGACAGAGGAGATGCTGATGAACCGTGAGACGATCTTTGAGTTTTACCTCAACGAGAGCGATCAGAAGGACAATGGACTGGTTGCCAACAACGTGAGACTTGCCTTCAATATCAGCCGTTGACCGCGACCGGATACAGACAGAGCGGATACGCCGTGGCCACCGAAGCGTCGACGATACATCCAGCCGGGCTAGCACGTCGTTTGGTGCAGGACGGGCTATTAACGGAGAAGCGAGCGCAGACAGCACAGACTGAGGCCACTGGCCGACGCCAGCCCTTCGTCCAATATTTGGTCGAGCAGAAGATCCTTGATAGCTATAGCATCGCCGTTGCCGCCGCCGAGGAGTTTGGTGTCCCATTAGTCGATCTGCTTGCCGTAGACCTGCTCAATGTACCAATGGACCTGGTCGATTCGCGTCTGGTCCGCAAGCATCGTGCACTCCCGTTATTCCGCCGCGGTAACCGCCTGTTCGTCGCCGTCTCCGACCCAACGAATGACCGGGCCTTGGATGAGATCCGGTTCAACACAGGCATGGCTGCAAGCGCTGTCCTCGCCGAGGACGACAAGCTCACCACGGCGATCCATCAGATCCTCGAGGCGCAGGATACGACGATATCGGATCTGGCCAACGCAGATCTGGAAGAGGTCGCAGTTGGCGACGACGAAGACAACCAAGCGGCGGTTGACGCAAACGTCGATGATGCGCCGGTCGTACGCTATGTGAACAAGATCCTGATCGACGCGATCAATGCCTCGGCATCAGACATTCATTTCGAGCCCTACGAGCACTATTTTCGCATTCGCTTCCGCCAAGATGGCGTGTTGCGTGAGATCGCAACCCCACCGCTCACGATCTCAGCTCGCCTGATCGCGCGACTCAAGGTCATGTCGCGGATGAACATCGCCGAGAAGCGCGTTCCGCAAGACGGACGCATCAAGCTCAAGCTCGGGCAATCGCGTGATATCGATTTCCGCGTCAATACCTTGCCAACCCTCTATGGAGAGAAGATCGTCCTTCGAATCCTGGATTCCGGTGCCGCGAAGGTGGGTATCGAGCAGCTCGGCATGGACGAGCGACAGCGTCAGATCTTCCTGCGCGCAATCGAGAAGCCTTACGGCATGATCCTGGTGACCGGTCCCACCGGCTCAGGTAAGACGGTCACGCTCTACTCGGCGCTGAACATCCTGAATCAGACCGGGGTCAACATCTCCACCGTTGAAGATCCGGTTGAGATCCAGGTGCCTGGCATCAACCAGGTCAACATGAACCCGAAGACCGGGCTGATCTTCGCCTCGGCCTTGCGCGCATTCTTGCGACAAGACCCAGACATCGTGATGGTGGGCGAGATCCGAGACCTTGAGACCGCAGAGATCGCTGTCAAGGCAGCACAGACTGGCCATCTCGTGCTCTCGACGCTGCATACCAATGATGCGCCGCAATCCCTGACCCGGCTTGCCAACATGGGCGTCGCCCCATTCAATATCGCTTCGTCGGTCTTGGTGATCATGGCTCAGCGGCTCGCCAGGCGGCTTTGCCCGCGCTGCCGTACCGAAGAAGCACTGCCTGAGCCTGCATTGCTTGAAGAGGGCTTTACCGAGCAGGAGATCGCTGAAGGGCTCAAGCTCTACAGGCCAGTCGGCTGCGAGCATTGCACCGAGGGCTACAAGGGCCGCGTCGGCATCTTCCAAGTCATCGAGGTCTCCGAGACCATGGGGCGTCTGATCATGGAAGGCGGCAATGCGCTCCATCTCGCCGCGCAGGCCGAGAAAGAGGGCTTTTTGACCTTGCGCCAATCGGGGCTAAGACGCGTCAAGGAAGGCATCACCAGCCTCCGCGAGATCAACCGGGTTACCAAAGAGTAGTCAGGATGGCCAGCCCCGCGGCGAAACAGAAGATACGGGAAAAGCGACCACCCGAGTTTCTTTGGGAGGGTATTGATCGTCGCGGACAAAAGGTCAAAGGTGATCTTCACGCGGCCAGTATGGCCTTGGCGCGTGCCGATCTGCGTCGCCAAGGCGTCAATCCACTCAAGGTCCGCAAGAAGCCGCAGCCACTCTTCGGCAGCGGCAAGAAGAAGATCACGGCGGCCGATATCAGCGTCTTCAGCCGCCAGCTCGCAACCATGATGGCCTCTGGCGTGCCACTGGTGCAGTCCTTCGATATTGTCGGTCGCGGACATGACAACCCGTCGATGCAAGAGCTGCTGCTCACGATCAAGGCGGATATCGAGAGCGGCACCAGCATGGCCGCTGCGCTGCGTAAATTTCCTGCCTATTTTGATGATCTCGTCTGCAACCTGGTCGCGGCTGGCGAGCAAGCAGGCGTGCTCGACGTCCTACTGGACAAGATCGCGACTTACAAGGAGAAGACCGAGTCGATCAAGGGCAAGATCAAGAAGGCGATGTTCTACCCAGCGGCCGTTATCCTGGTCGCGATCGTCGTCACTGTGGTGATCATGCTGTTCGTGATCCCGCAATTCAAAGAGCTGTTCTCGAGCTTTGGCGCCGACCTGCCCGGCTTCACGCTATTGGTGATTGCCATCTCCGACTTCATGCGCGAGTTCTGGTGGCTAATGGCCGCAGGGATCGCCGCGCTGGTCTATGCCGTCATCGCCGCATTCAAGCGCTCGAAGGCATTCCGCGACGCGGTCGACCGCCTCTCGCTCAGGTTGCCAGTCATTGGCCCCATCCTGCACAAGGCTGCCGTCGCACGGTTCGCACGGACCCTCTCGACCATGTTCGCCGCTGGCGTGCCGCTGGTGGACGCGCTGGACTCGGTCTCGGGGGCGACCGGTAATGTCGTCTATGCCGATGCGGTCAGAAAGATGCGGGAGGAAGTGGCCACTGGCCAAAGCCTGCAGCTGGCGATGCGCCAGGCCAGTCTATTCCCGCACATGGTGATCCAGATGACAGCCATCGGGGAAGAGTCGGGTGCCTTGGACGCAATGCTGGCCAAGGTGGCTGACTTCTATGAGGAGCAGGTCGACAATGCCGTCGATGCGCTGAGCAGCCTACTAGAGCCGCTCATTATGGTGGTGATCGGCGGCCTCGTCGGTAGCCTGGTGATCGCAATGTATCTGCCAATCTTTAAGCTTGCGGCTGTCGTCTGATGACGACGCCTAAGCCAGATGCCTGACCAAGCGAATTTACCAGGAGCCAATCCAAGTGAGTGAGATCATCAGCGCCTTCGAGCAGGCGCCGGCGCTGCTCTATCTCAGCGTCATGCTGTTCGGTCTCGCCGTCGGTAGCTTTCTCAACGTTCTGATCTTACGCCTTCCTCGGATCATGGAGCAGGAATGGCGCGAGGAGTGCGCCGAGCTTCTGGCCACTGAGACGCCGGCCGCCGGGGTGCAGCAGGATGCAGCCACAGCAAGCGCCCAGACCCCAAGCGCTGAGCTCCCAAGGCAAGGTCCACCGACATCAGAGGCCGCAGGACCGCGGCTTGGTCTAGCCCGACCGGGCTCGCACTGCCCAGCTTGTGGCACCGCGATTAGAGCCCTGGATAACATCCCGATCCTGAGCTGGCTGCACCTGCGCGGCCGCTGCCGTACCTGCAAGACCAGGATCTCGATCCGTTATCCGCTGGTCGAGCTACTCACTGCCGTGCTATCGGTCGTCGTGGTTTGGCAGCTCGGCCCAACGATCGCGGCGCTCGCCGCTCTGATCCTGACCTGGGGGCTGATCGCACTTGCAGTCATCGACCTCGACACGCAACTCTTGCCAGACAGCCTGACCCTGCCATTGCTCTGGCTTGGGCTGCTATTGAGTCTCGGTGGAGTCTTCACCGATCCCAGCTCGGCGATCCTCGGCGCCGCTTCAGGCTACTTGCTGTTATGGCTGGTGTTCCAAGGATTTCGGCTCGCGACCGGCAAGGAAGGGATGGGGCGCGGCGACTTCAAGCTGCTGGCCCTCTTTGGTGCTTGGCTTGGCTGGCAAGCGGTACCTCAGGTGATTCTGTTATCGTCGCTTCCAGGCGCGATCGTCGGCTTAGTGCTGATCGCCAGTGGCCGGCAGCAGGCCGGCCAACCGATTCCCTATGGCCCCTTCCTCGCCATCGCCGGCTGGATCAGCCTGCTCTGGGGTGAGGCCATCACCGGTGCGTATCTGAGCTGGGCCGGCCTCGCCTAATGCGGCGACGTGCTCCGCGATCAGCCCTTCGCTAGCCCGCATGACAGCCTGCATTAGACAATGACCTATCGTGTCGGACTCACAGGTGGGATCGGCAGCGGCAAGAGCACCGTTGCTGCAGAGTTCGCCCATCTCGGCGTGACAGTCAGCGATGCCGACGCGATCTCGCACCGCTTGACCGGACCCGATGGTGATGCGCTGCCGGCAATCGCCAGCGCGTTCGGCGCGGAGATGATCGATACGACAGGCGCACTCGATCGCGCTCAAATGCGGCAACGTGTCTTCTCCGACGATACCGCACGTCGCCGCTTGGAGGGCATTCTGCATCCCTTGATCCGCGCGCGAATGTTTGCCGAGGCCGCTGCCATTGGCAGCCCGTATGCGCTGCTGATGATCCCGCTGCTGCTGGAGACCGGGCAACAGTCATTGGTCGATAGGGTCCTGGTCGTCGACCTGCCGGAAGCCATGCAGATCAGCCGGGTGCAGGCGCGCAGTGGACTCGAGCCCAACGAGACTCAGCGCATCATGGCCAGCCAAGTCAGCCGCGCGGCGCGCCTCGATGCCGCTGACGACATCATCGACAACAGCGGCGAGCCGCATGACCTAAAGGCCCAAGTCGAGCAACTGCACCAGACCTACCTCAAGCTCGCGCACCAACACGCCGGCTGAGTCGATCTCCAACCGCTTGCCAGATCCTTCCCGAACGGCACCCGCTCGCTCATCGGACCCGGCATCCTGGCGGCGATGTCCAGCTCGTCGCGCCAAGACTTCCGGCACTGAAGTGACCATTGGATGGCTGCCGACCACCAGGCAGCAAGGGCCAATCGGTGATGCGATGGCCTTTCCGGAGCACCAGCAACACGGACCGCACGCTCAACAGGAGCTCGGTGAATTGCTGATTGATGAGTCAATAATGAGTTGCGCACGCAAGGGGTTGCTCTGTAAGCTCGGCTGCGTGGTCACCAATGGCCACCGCTAAACCCGTTCTCAAACCGCCGTTAAGCGTTTGAATCATTGGATAGAGAGGAGTTCGACCTGATGAAAAAGTCTGCGCGGTCAATCACTTCAGTGGGAATTCTGGCGATAATGGGAGCACTGACCCTGTCATCCCAAGCAGTGCTCGCAGTCGAATGCAAAGGAATGGAAAAGTCTGCATGCGAACGCCAGGACGCCTGTACTTGGGTAGATAGTTACAAGCGCAAGGATGGCGTGCAGGTCAATGGTTATTGTCGAGGCAAGGGTGGAAAGAAGTCGTCGAGCTCGAGTAGCAGCTCAAGCTAAGTCGATCAACTGCTTGCCGAGCAGCAGCGATCAGCTTATTGGTCAAGCTTGGCAAGCAGCTGATCATCAGTGAAAATCACGCGCCTGGACAACGAGGCCACCAAGCATCGATGAGTAGTCGATCAGATCGCTGACGACGATATGGGTCACGTCATGCTCACGCTGAACCTCTCCGACCGCACCGAGCAGCCGTGCCTGCAATAGTGTCGCACGTCGACGCACTGCGATCCGTTTCCAGATCACTAGATTCATCTGACCGGTTTCGTCCTCGAGTGTCACGAAGGTGACCTCGTTCGCGGACGCTGGTCGCTGACGAGTGATCGCTAGCCCCGCAACCCGAACTTGGGCACCCGGCTTAACCCGCTGCACTGCCTCTGCCGTCAGAAGCCGCAAGGCCGTTAGCCGCTCGCGCAAGAGCGCAAGTGGATGCCGCCTGAGGCTCAGCCCAAGACTCGCATAATCGGCGACAATTGACGCCCCTTCCTTGGGCGGCGCTAACAAGGGCAAAACGCTTTCGTCTCCTGAATCGGGGAACAATGGCAGCGGCTCGGACCTCGAGGCTGCCTGCCAGCCTGCCTGATGGCGGTTACCCACCAATGCAGCCAAGGCATCAGCCGCCGCCAGTGCTTTGAGATCGCGTCGGTTAAGCGCTGCTCGCTGCCGCAGATCAGCAAGCGATGCCCAGGGCGAAGGTCGGCGTCGTCCAGCAAGGTTCTGCACCGACGCTCGCTTCACAGGACGGTCAGCGCGCAGCGCCTTCCTGACTGCGCATAGTCGCTGTGCACCCTCGGCCGACAGTCCCTTCACTAGCCTCAGTCCGAGCCGCAGTGCTGGCTCACCGCGTCTGCCAGGCTCCAGGGTGCAATCCCAGTCACTGTCGCCAACATCGACCGGGCGGACCTCCACACCTTGGCGCCGAGCCTCCCGAATCAATTGCGCCGGCGCATAGAAACCCATCGGCTGGCTGTTGATCAGCGCGGCAAAGAAGGCCGCCGGCTCATGGCATTTCAGCCAGGCTGTGCAGTACACCAGCAGGGCGAAGCTGGCAGCATGCGACTCGGGGAAGCCATAGTCACCAAAACCGAGGATCTGATGATAGATCTGCTCGGCGAAGGCCCGCGGGTATCCGCGGCTGATCATGCCGCTGATTAGCCGATCACGGAACGGCTCCAGACCGCCACGGCGTCGCCAGGCCGCCATTGAGCGACGCACCTGATCCGCCTCACCCGGATCAAAACCCGCCGCTACCATCGCCACCTGGATCACCTGCTCTTGGAAGATCGGCACGCCTAAGGTCCGTCCTAGTACTGACTCAACCTCAGCGGATGGATAGCTGACCGGCTCTAGCCCCTGACGACGGCGCAGATAAGGGTGCACCATATCGCCTTGGATTGGCCCCGGTCGCACGATCGCGACCTCGATCACCAAATCATAGAAGCAGCGAGGCTTCAGGCGCGGCAGCATCGCCATCTGAGCGCGCGATTCGATCTGAAACACGCCAGTGGTCTCCCCACGCTGAATCATCTGATACACCAAGGGGTCTTCTTGCGGGATCGAGGCAACCTCAAGGGCTGTGCCGCGAAACGCATTGATCAAGGCCAGCGAGCGACGAATGGCGCTCAAGATCCCGAGCGCAAGACAGTCGATCTTCAGGATACCCATCGCGTCCAGATCGTCCTTATCCCATTGGATCACGCTGCGCCCATCCATCGCCGCATTCTCGATCGGAACCAGCTCTGTCAGCGGGCCGTTTGAGATCACGAAACCACCGACATGCTGAGACAGGTGGCGCGGAAAACCGACCAGCTCATCGGTTAGCTGCATCAATAAGATAACCTGTGGCTGCTGTGGGTCCAGGCCGACCTCGCGTAAACGCTCGTTTGCGACCTGCTGCCCATCCCACCAGTTGATATTGCGCGCTAGGCGCTCGACCTGATCAAGCGAAAAGCCGAGCGCTTTGCCAACGTCCCGCACCGCACTCTTGGGTCGATAGCGAATCAGGGTTGCCGCCAGCGCGGCGCGCTCGCGGCCATACTTGGTGTAGAGATACTGGATCACCTCCTCACGGCGCTGATGCTCAAAGTCGACGTCGATATCAGGCGGCTCACCACGCTCGCGCGAGATGAAGCGCTCGAACAACATCGCTGTCAGCGCCGGATCGACCTCGGTAATGCCCAGGCAATAGCACACCACCGAGTTGGCCGCCGAGCCCCGTCCCTGACACAGGATGCCGCGGCGGCGCGCGAAGCGCACGATATCGAAGACGGTGAGGAAATAGGGCGCATAACCCAGTTCCGCGATCAGCCTAAGCTCATACTCGGCGCGCACCCGGAATCGCTCGGGCATTCCCTGCGGCCAACGCCGCTGCTGCGCCTCAGCAAAGGTCATCCGCCGTAGATAGGCATCTGGGGTCTCGCCCGCCGGGACGAGTTCTTCAGGATACCGGTAGCGCAGTTGATCGAGAGAAAAACGACAGCGCGCAGCAACCACCAGGGTCTCATTGAGCAGCGCCGGCGGATAGAAGCGGCGAAGCTGGGCTAGCGAGCGCAGATGTCCTTCCTGATTCTGGCGCTGTGCTGCACCATGGGCGACAACCTTGCCGGCACGAATCGCTTGCAGCACGTCTAGCAATCGAGCGCGCTCGGGCCGATGCATCCGCACCGCTCCGATTGCAACCAACGGCAGCCCCAAATCTCGGCCTAGGGCTTCGAACCGACGCAGCCGAGCCGCATCATCACCTGCTCGGTGTAGCGCAACACCGATCCAGCAACGACCGGAGAAGCGTTCGCTTAACCATTGTCCATTGGCCAAGACAGGTCCGTGATTGGCGTTGATGCCCGTCTGGGCGCCTGAATCGGGGCCTGAATCGGCGCCAAAATCCGAGTCGGCAGCCCAAATCGCCAAGCACCCAGGCAAGCCCGCCTCCAGATCCTGCGGCAGCAGCCGATAGCGCCCTTTCGGCGCACGCCGTCGAGCAACCGAGATCAGCGCAGAGAGCTGCCCATAGCCTTCGGCATCGGCTGCCAACAGGATCAGACGAGGGCCAGAATCGACCTGCAGCTCGCTGCCAATTAAGAGCGGAAATCCGATCGCTGTGGCTGCCTCATGGGCCCGAACAACACCAGCCAGAGAGCATTCATCGGTAAGCGCAAGCGCCCGATACCCGAGCCGCGCCGCCTGCTCCACCAACTCTTCAGGATGCGAGGCCGACGACAAGAAGCTGAAGCTCGACCAGCAGTTCAGCTCTGCATAGGCTGACAAGACGTTCGCACCACCCATGGACTGTCAATAAAGACAGTATAGCCGGTACATGCAGGATCGCCAGTAGCCTAGAAGTCCCCTGACTCTTATTCGGCTCTGGTCGGGATAGGCGCGCGCTAGGTCCGCTCGATCAGACTACTGATCAATGACGTCCTCATCCCAGAACAGATCATCGTCCTGGTCCGCAGGCGGATTGCCGTCGTGCACCAGGTTACGGCGTCGTTGTAGATAGGCATCTCGGACGAAGGCGTAGCGGTCTAGCGCAGCCTCATCGACCAGATCGCCCGCCGCAAGCAATCCAGCCCGAGTATCAATCGCGCGCAGCACCACAAAGCCCCAATAGATCTCGTCTTTCTGCAAGCTGAAGAAGGGATCGATCAGCACGTCACCCGCAAAGCCAAAGGTGTCGCGCACCGAGCTCGGCCCCAAGATCGGCATCACAAAATACGGACCGTCACCGAAGCCCCAATACCCTAGCGTCTGACCGAAGTCCTCTTTGTAGCTCGGGATTCCCATGTTCGTGGCGACATCGATGAAGCCAACGAGCCCGACTGTGGTGTTAACGAGCACACGCCCAACATCGGTGCCAGCGCGCGAGAGCTTGAACTGAAGCACGTTGTTGACCGCGGAGGTCACATCCGCAACGTTGTTGAAGAAATTCGTGATGCCGTGATTTACCGGCTCCGGGGTGATCGCCTGATAGCCCTGCGCCGCCGGCTTGAAGAAGGCGTTGTCGAAGTCCGTGTTGAACCTGAACATTGCTCGGTTATAGGGCTGCCAAGGGTCACGCGGATCACGCTGCTCCTTGGGAATTGAGCTACATCCGCCAATCAGCAAGGCAGTGAAGAGCACCAGAAAGAAGACGCGCAGCTGCGCTTTGTGCATAGACTGGACTCCCGCATCTCATCATGCGCCGCGATACCCCAGGCGGATGTTAGCACAGCGTTCCGGCGCAGCTGCTGATCAGTAAACGCGACTGACCTCGACACCTGCCGCCTGCAGGCGCTCCAACAAACCACCGGGGCCAGGCAGATGCAGCGCGCCCACTGCGATGAAACGTCCCCCTTGCCGCATGACTGGACTCAACCTTTCAAACATGCGTTGATTACGATCGTCGATCAGCGCCTCATGCAGGCGCGCCTCAAGCTCCGGGCCGCCGGCAGCCAGGGTCTGCCCGAGCTGCATCAAGGCATCGAGGTCTCGCGCCAAATAGGCATTGAGCAATGACGCAAAGATCTTGGGCAGCTGTTGTCGCTCGCGCAGTGTCGCATCAAGCAGCGCGACCTGATCTTCGCGGCTCAGGGTCTGAAACACCGACAGCTGCTCAGCAAGGGTCTCAAGCCCCTGAACAGGCTTCCCCGCATCCAGCGCCCGTTGATAGAGCGCGACATCAAGCACCGCGCCAGCACTTGCTGGCGGCATGCTAAGGACCAGCAAGACCGCCCAGGGCTGGAGCCGCTCGGCCACCTTCGCGGGCATCCCTCGCTCACCGAGCGCCGCGAGAATGTCACGGTACAGCACTGGAGGCAAGATCTCCTCAAGGTGCTCATCTGGGCCAAGCAGCATCGCGGCGCGGGCTGCTTCCAGCATCGCGGCATCCGGGACGACCTCCAGCACCACCACCGTTGCTCGGTCGAACGCATCGAGCACGGGCTCCGGCAGCTGTGTCACACGGGGGTCATCGCTGTGGATGGTGCCGAACAGCCAGCTCGGCTTGTGGCCGCTCCCTTGCTGGTCAAGACGGAATAGCAGGCCGCGCTCGCAGCAAGGCGCGGCGACAGCTTCAGCAACGAAAACGACGCAGAGAAGCACAAGGGCATGCAGGCATCTCGATCTCTTACTCATCCAGCGCCCCCAATCACGGACCGTACGATCGCCGACTGCCATCTGCACCCACCGACACCGATCTTCTCACACCGACGCGTCTGTAGCGCCATGATCGTCGTTTGGCTTTTGCCCGCAACACTCTTATGCTGCCGGTATGGAAAGCACAGACCAAATCTCCGCTCCGAAAGGGATTGCAGCTCGCTTCCGTGGCTTCTTACCAGTGGTTGTCGACGTCGAGACGGCTGGCTTTGATCCACAGCGCCATGCCTTGCTCGAGATTGCTGCTGTCATGATTCGAATGGACGCCGAGGGCTGCCTGGTGCCGGGCGCAACCCACGCGTGCCATGTGCTGCCCTTTCTCGGCTCGGAGCTTGATCAGAGCGCACTTGCATTCAATAAGATCGACCCAGACCACCCCTTCCGTGACGCGCTCGCCGAGCGCGACGCCCTGCGAAAGGTGTTGGACCCGATCCGCAAGTCTGTCGCGTCGCATGGCTGCAATCGCGCGATCTTGGTCGGACACAACGCCCATTTTGACCTCGGCTTCGTTAAGGCCGCCGTGGAGCGCAACGATTACAAGCGAAACCCCTTCCATGCCTTCAGCGTGTTCGACACGGTATCTCTAGCCGGCCTCGCTTACGGACAGACGGTACTCGCAAAGGCCGCCCAGGCCGCTGGGCTCGGCTGGGACAACAGTGCTGCCCATTCGGCAATCTATGATGCAGAGCAGACAGCGCGACTCTTTTGCGAGATTGTCAATCGCTGGCGTACCGCCACCGGCCCCTGAAGCAAGTGCCCCCGCTCAGGGGGGCATGACGGGGTCATTCGCGATCACCAGCGCAGTCAGAGAACAGCCTGGAGCCGGAATTCTGACGACAGCCGTTGCGCAGCCTGCTCGTGCAATCCAGGTCGCTTCAGGGCAGTTGAGGGCGCTCAGCCGGCTGGTTGCTCCTGTTTCGCTGCCGCCGCTTCCATCATGGTCTTGAGTTCACCGCTCGCTGCCAGCTCGAGGGTGATATCGCAACCACCGACAAGCTCACCATCGACATAGATCTGAGGGAACGTGGGCCAGTCCGCATAGCGCGGCAAGTTCTCGAAGATCTCGGGATCTTGGAGCACATTCACATAGGCGAACGAGACCCCCGTATCACCGAGTGCCTGCGCCGCGCGCATCGAGAACCCGCATTGAGGCATCTGCGGTGTTCCTTTCATGTAGATGACGACTGGGTGACCCTTGACCTGCTGATCGATACGCTCGATGACATCCATTGCAATACCTCGTGGAATACTGGGTGATGGGTCTGGCGAAGGTCGGGATAGCCATCAGGCTTATCAAGTCATCACCGCTTGCGCCATGCGAAGCCGCTAGCGTCTTCAAACCACTAGCGCCCATCGATTTGGCGCTGCAGCCAGTACTCGAGCAGCGCCACATGCCAGAGCTTGCTGCCCTGGATGCGGGTGTGATGCTGATCAGGCGCCGCCAGTAGCCGCTCGATGTACTCGCGGCGGTAGAGCCCCCGCTCGCGGCAGGCCTGCGAGTTGAGGATGTCGCGCATGAAGTCGAGGAAGGCTCCGCGGACGTACTTGAGCGCAGGCATCGGGAAATACCCCTTGGGCCGATCGATCACCGCATCCGGTAGTCGACCGCGCGCGATCGCCTTAAGTGGATACTTACCTCCCTCGCGCAATCTCAGTGCCGGCGGGCAACGCGCTGCAAGCTCGACCAATTGATGATCAAGGAACGGCACCCGTGCCTCCAAGCCCCAGGCCATGGTCATGTTGTCGACCCGCTTCACCGGATCATCGACGATCAGTGTGGTCACATCCAGCCTCAACACCGCATCGATGACCTCATCGGCACCGGGCTCCGCGAGCCGTTCGGCGACATAGGCGCCGGTATGATCCGGCCCAGCATAGGCAGGCGCGACCATCTGCAGGTATTCATCATGATCACGATCGAAGTAGTGGCGACGCACACGATCGACTGGATCACCCTCGGTCTCGGCGGCAATGCGCGGATACCAGAAGTAGCCGCCGAAGACCTCATCGGCGCCCTGGCCGGATTGCACCACCTTGATCTCGCGCGAGACCTGTTCGGCGAGCAGATAGAACGCGATCGCGTCCTGGCCGAACATCGGCTCGGTCATCGCATCGACCGCTTCGGGCAAACGTCGCAACACCTCGTCGTTCGGTACTCGGAAACGATGATGGTGGGTGCCGAAGTGGGCGACGACCTGGTCCGAGTAGCCGAACTCGCTGCCAGCCTCCTCCGGCGTGTCTTCAAAACCCACCGAGAAGGTATGCAGGTCGCCGACACCGTGCTCGGCTAGCAGCGCGACCAGCAGACTGGAGTCGAGCCCGCCGGAGAGCAGCACGCCGACCGGCACATCGGCGATCTCGCGGCGCTTGCGCACCGCCGCCTCAAGCGCATCATGGATGGCCTCGACCCACTCGTCATCGCTCGTTGGCAGCCCGGACCCGCTGCCGCCCCGGGTCGCCTCCAACTGCCAGTAGCGCTGCTCGGTGCGGCGACCATCGGCGTCGATGCGCAGCCAGTGCGCGGGCGGCAGCCTGCGAATGTCGCTCAGTATGGTGCGCGGCGCCGGCACCACCGCGTGCAACGTAAAGAGGTTGTGCAAGGCCACGGGGTCGATCCCAGCACCGACCCCGCCAGCGGCAACCAGCGCCTGGGTCGTCGAGGCGAAGCGCAGCCTACCCTTGGCCTCGCCCCAATAGAGCGGCTTGATCCCGAAGCGATCGCGGGCCAGGAAGAGCTGGCGCCGATTGGTATCCCAGATCGCGAGCGCGAACATCCCGTGCAGCCGCTCAACGCAGCCTTCACCCCAGGCATGCCAGGCCTTGAGGATCACCTCGGTATCGCCGTCCGAGAAGAAGCTATAGCCCTTGTCACGCAGCTCTCGGCGCAGCTCGGGATGGTTGTAGATGGTGCCGTTAAAGACCAGCGCGAGGCCAAGTGCCTGATCGACCATTGGCTGATTCGAGCGCGCCGAGAGATCGATGATGGACAGCCGCCGATGCCCCAGCGCAACCGCCCCATCGCTGTAGCTTCCGCCGTGATCTGGGCCGCGCGATTGCAAACGCTCCATCATCCGGGCGATCGCGCCCAGGTCCGCTGCCAGACCGTCAAAAGACAGCTCCCCGCAGATGCCACACATCAGCTCGTTATCTCCGTCATTAGAATTCGTTCCTTGATATCCCCCAGCTCGGGCCTACGTTTTCGTCGCAAGCCCATTCGTGACCGACTTCTAACAAGCGACCCCAACAACCGACCCCAACAACCAACCTAGCAACACAGCCAGGAGAGTCAGTATGGCACACGAGCTTCCAGCACTCCCGTACGAGAAGAACGCACTCGAACCGGTCATCTCGGCCGAGACCATCGAGTACCACTACGGCAAGCATCATCAGACCTACGTCAACAACCTCAACAACCTGGTGCCTGGCACCGAGTTCGAGGGCAAGTCACTCGAGGAGATCATCAAGTCGTCAAGCGGTGGTGTCTTCAACAACGCCGCACAGGTCTGGAACCATACCTTCTATTGGAACTGCCTGAGCCCAAACGGCGGCGGCGAGCCCGGCGGTGCGCTTGCTGACGCGATCAGCGCGAAGTTCGGCAGCTTCGACGAATTCAAGAAGCAGTTCAGCCAGTCTGCAGCCACCAATTTCGGCTCCGGCTGGACCTGGCTGGTCAAGAATAGCGACGGCAGCGTCGAGATCATGAATACCTCCAACGCCGGCACGCCGATGACCGAGGGCAAGACCGCGCTGCTGACCGTCGACGTCTGGGAGCACGCCTACTACGTCGACTACCGCAACGCGCGGCCGAAGTATCTCGAAGCCATCTGGGACAAGATCAACTGGGACTTTGTTGCCAAGAATTTTGAAGGCTAAACGCGAACACCCAGAGGTCGCCTAGAGGCGTGGCAAAGGCCGCCTCTAGCAAATGACCGATTCAGCGACGTCTCTCCATGCCCAGCTTCATGCTGGGCATTTTCTTTTCAGCCAGACATAGCAAAGCCCGCATCGCGGCGGGCTTAAGATGGCTGGGGGACTAGGATTCGAACCTAGGTTGACGGAGTCAGAGTCCGTAGTCCTGCCGCTAGACGATCCCCCAAGAACGGGCTGTGAGCAAATCGATGTCTCGATCCAAGCTCACCGTTACAGATGCTAACGCATCGATTAACGCTTTGAGAACTGGGGACGCTTACGTGCCTTGTGCAAGCCGACCTTCTTACGCTCGACCTCACGTGCATCACGGGTCAGGAACCCGGCGCGGCGCAGCGGCGAGCGCAAGCGCTCGTCGTGCTCAACCAGCGCGCGGGCGATGCCATGACGGATGGCGCCGGCTTGTCCGCTCGAGCCACCGCCGACGACGGTCGCGTTGATATCGATCCGATCGACCATGTCGACCGCTTCGAGCGCCTGTCGGACGAGCATCCGCGCCGTCTCGCGACCAAAGTAGTCGTCAAGCGAGCGACCATTGACGTTGATCTGCCCGGAGCCCGTGCTCAGGAACACGCGCGCCGAAGAGCTTTTGCGACGCCCTGTGGCGTACTGTTTTTCCATGGTTCAGGTTTCCGAGAGTCTGGTTTCCGAAAAACGGGTGGCAAGTTGACTTAGCGCCTGATTCATAGGCATTCCAGCGAGACGCTCCAGCGCGAGGTGCTAGATCTCAAGCGGCTGGGGCTGCTGTGCAGCGTGACGATGCTCGGGCCCCGCGAAGACCTTCATCTTCTTGATCATCGCACGGCCAAGCGGGTTGCGCGGAAGCATGCCCTTGACGGCGAACTGAATGACCCGCTCGGGGTGCTTATCCAGCATCTGCTCCAGACTGGCCGAGCGCAGGTTGCCGATGTAACCAGTGTGCCGATAATACATCTTGTCGGTCATCTTGTTGCCGGTCACCCGCACCTTTTCGGCGTTGACGATAACCAGATAGTCACCGGTATCGACGTGGGGTGTGTAGGTCGGCTTATGCTTGCCGCGCAGTCGGCGCGCGCACTCGCTGGCAAGCCGACCAAGCGTTTTGCCCTCGGCATCAATCAAGTACCAAGCCCGCCGAACTTCAGCCGGCTTTGCGCTTTGGGTTG
The DNA here is from genome assembly GCF_054919635.1 of Halochromatium sp. Classification (NCBI taxonomy): domain Bacteria; kingdom Pseudomonadati; phylum Pseudomonadota; class Gammaproteobacteria; order Chromatiales; family Chromatiaceae; genus Halochromatium; species Halochromatium sp. The sequence goes on from NZ_JBUDPI010000029.1 coordinate 15,971, forward strand.
TCATGGCGGTCGCTCCAAGCGAGTCGTCGTAAAAAGATAGACCGCCTAGGATAAACAATCCTGACGGACCCCGCAACCATCTAAAGACCCAAGATGACCTCAAATCTCCTCAGCCGTCATCACCTGCTCGCCCCAATCTTCGAGGCGGTCGATGACGGCGAGCGCGCTCGGATCGCCACGACGCTCGGCACGCAGGCTGAGCAGCTTGGCCTCGTAGGCGTCGATCGTGATTGAGGCGCCGGCACCAGAATCGGTCAGGCGCTCGAAGCGCCATGCGTCCCAGTCTTCGCGCTCGCTCTCAGTCAGCGTCTCGGGCCAGCTACGCGCCCGCATCCGAAACAGCAGCGTCGGCAGGCGTGCATCCTCGAAGTGTGGCTCCGTCTCGGCAAGCTCAGACGGGCTCAGACACCCGAGCTCGTCCATCAATCGTCGATCCCGATCCGAGAAGAAGCCCCCACTGTAGAGCATCTGTTCTGGATCAGTGGTTTCTGGCCAGCGAGGCTCGCTTGAGAATGCCTGCTCCAGGCGCTCGCCGATCTCGCGCCGATGCTTTCGAGCGCGCCCCGCGTGGGCGGCGACCTGCCCAGGATCGATCTGCCAACGCTCCGCCATCTCCGCGGTCAGCGTCTTCATTGGCGCCAGCATGGGCGCAGCGTTGGCCTTCACACCCTTAACCGGCAACCGCTCGAGTCCATCCGATCGATCGTCCCGACGCGAAAACAGACGCTGATGAAGCTCTTCTGGCGTCAGATCCAGGATCTGCGTCGGGTCCTGGCGCAGATCGAAGCAGATTGCCAGGTTCTTCTGAGTCGGGTGCGCGGCCACCTTGATGACGGGTGCGAGGCAGCCGAGCGCCGCAGGATAGCGCTGCGAGGCATGCAGCAGCGGCTCACCAGAGGCCAATAACTCCGTTACAAAGGCCTTGTCGCGCAGCTTCAAGGCGTAGTCGAACAGCCTCGGCTGTGCAGCCTTGAGTCGTCGCGCCATGGCCAGGGTCGCACGCACGTCGGCGAGCGCATCATGGGCGCCGAGATGCTCGACCGCGTTAGCTGCTGTTAGGTCCTCGAGCTTGAATGAGGTCACCCCGGGCTCCCGCTCGGGCCAGCACAGACCCTGGGGTCGCAGCGCGTGCGCCAGACGCAACACATCGATCAGATCCCAGCGCGAGTTCCCGTGCTGCCAAGCATGAGCGTAGGGCTCGAGCAGGTTTCGGTAGAACAGCCAGTTGTTGACGCGATCGTCAAAGCGCAGGCTGTTGTAGCCCACAGAGCAGGTGCCTGGGGCCGCGAGGGTCTGTTGGATTGCGCGTGCGAACTCCGCCTCTGGGATGCCTTGTGAAAGTGCTTGATCCGGCGTGATCCCAGTGACTAAACAGGCCTCAGGTTGCGGCAGTAGGTCTGTCGCCGGTCGTGCGAATAGCACCAAGGGCTGGCCGAGCTCGTTCAGCTCGGTATCGGTCCGCAGGCCGGCGAACTGGCAGGGGCGATCCAAGGCTGGATCGTTGCCCCAGGTCTCGTAGTCGTACCAGTAGCAGGTTGCCGCCATCGTTAGTGGCGACCCATCAAGATCAGCACCAGCACCGGCGGTCGCGCACAGCCATCAATGACCGCCGCCAGGAGCCTGGTCCATGCGGTCATCGGCACAAGACGCGGCTCAGACCTTCTCTTTGATGCGGGCAGCCTTGCCGGTCAAGCCACGCAGGTAGTAGAGCTTGGCGCGACGCACATCGCCACGGCGCTTGACCTTGATATCGGCGATGGCGGGGCTATGGGTTTGGAACACCCGCTCCACGCCCTCGCCGTGCGACATCTTACGCACGGTAAAGGCCGAGTTCAGGCCGCGGTTGCGCTTGGCAATGCAGATGCCCTCGAAGGCCTGCAGACGCTCCCGATCGCCCTCTTTGACCCGTACCTGCACCACAACGGTATCGCCCGGGGCGAACGCCGGCACCGAGGGACGCATCTGCTCTTGCTCGATTTGCTGGATGATATTGCTCATGTTGTTACTCACTCTGTTCCGATCCGACGCGCGGCTGCAACCGTGCCGCCTCCCGAAGATAGTCATCGAGCAGCTGCTGCTCGACCTCGCTCATACCTCGCCGTTGCAGTAGCTCGGGGCGCCGCTGCCAAGTGCGGCCCAAGGCTTGCTGCAATCGCCAACGCTCAATCGCCTGATGGTCGCCGCTCAGCAGCACCGTTGGCACGCCCTTGTCGCCGATACGCTCCGGCCGGGTGTAGTGCGGACAGTCCAAGAGCCCGGTGGAATACGAATCCTGGCGAGCCGAATCCGCATGCCCGAGCGCGCCCGGCAAGAGCCGGATCACCGCATCCATCACCACCATCGCCGCGAGCTCGCCACCACTGAGCACGTAATCGCCAACGGACCACTCCTCGTCGACACAATCCTCGATGAGGCGCTCGTCGACACCCTCGTAGCGACCGGCGACCAGCACCCAGCCAGGCGCGGCGCTGATCCGCTCGATGCGTCTCTGATCAAGGCGCTCGCCCTGTGGTGACAGATAGGCGACGCGACTCTCTACACCCTCGCTCGCAGCCTCAGCCTGAGCAGCCTCGATCGCTGCCCGCAGCGGCTTATAGCGCATGACCATGCCAGGGCCGCCACCATAAGGGCGATCGTCCACGGTGCGATGCGCATCGGTCGTGTAATCGCGTGGCGTGCGCAGGTGGATGCTGGCGATCCGCCGCTGCAGCGCCCGCGCGACCACGCCCTCTTCGGTCAGCGCGGCGAACTGGGCCGGGAACAGGGTAATGACATCAAAGCGCATCGCATCTGCTCGATCACAACGACCGTCCTTGGCAGAATGCTTGCCAGGCCTCCAGCGAGCGCCCCAACCAGCCGAGCCGGTCGCGCATTAGAACTCCGGGTCCCAGTCGACCAGCACACGACCCGTATCGAAGTCGACATCGAGCACGAATTGTCCCCAGACAAAGGGTACGAGGCGCTCGCGCTCTCCTCGCACGACCATGACATCGTTGGACCCCGTCTCGATCAGATGAGTCACCTGACCGAGCGGCACACCCTCTCGTGTCTCGACCCTCAGCCCTTGCAGATCGACCCAGTACAGCTCATCGGCCGACGGTGGTGGCAGCTGGTCACGCCGAACAGCAATCGTCTTCCCACTCAGGGCGCGCGCTTGATCGCGATCATCATAGCCCTCCAACTGGGCTACAAGACCCTTACCGTGGCGCCGCCAAGCAACGACCTCCCGCTCTACGCCGTCGATCAGCCAAGGTGCGTAGCTGAAGATATTCTCCAGCGGGTTTGTCTCCGAAAAGACCTTCAGCCATCCGCGTACGCCATAGACGCCAAGAATGCGCCCGAGGACGACGGTCTTGGTTGCCGCAGCACCCGAGCTGTCGGCGCCATCAGCCATGGCCTATTGGCCGCCGATATTCGCCGTATCCGATGCCCGAGTTAGGCTGCGACGGCCGACTCGGCCTCTTTGGCAGCGTCCTTAATCAGCTTGGCGACGCGCTCTGACGGCTGCGCGCCCTGCTCGAGCCAGTGCTGAGCGCGCGCGCGATCAAGGCGCAGACGGGTCTCACCACCGGTCGCGCAGGGGTTGAAGAAGCCCAGTCGCTCGATGCAGCCGCCATCACGCGCCTTGCGAATGTCGGTCACGACGATCTGATAGAAGGGGCGCTTCTTGGCGCCACCGCGGGTGAGACGAATCTTGACCCTCGCTGATAATCCAAAATGCTCGCGTTGACGAGA
>NZ_JBUDPI010000290.1:0-4823 GCF_054919635.1 Halochromatium sp.
GCATGGCACCTTCTACGGCCTCATGGGCCAGCGCGGACCGACCCACGATGAGCTGCAGGCCCTGCAAGATGCCTGCAGCGGCGATATGGCGATGATGCGCCACTGCCGTCAATGCCGTGCCGATGCGGTCGGCATGCTCGGTGAGGATCGCGGCGCCGAGTTCTCGGTCGAGAAGATCGAGCAGATGGACATCGACTACGCGGCCGCGATGCAGCGCCGAGCCGCGGTGCACGCGGAGATCGAGGCCAAACGCCAAGCCCAGCGCGAGGCTCGTCAACAGACGACGCAGACGCCGCGCGGTGAGGTCTTCGTTGCCCTCGACTCGCTGACTCGCCGTCGCCCGGCATCGGCCTCAAGCGAGCCGAGCGCGGTTTCTGCCCCGACCTCGGTCGCGGAAACAACATCGCTCGCAACGCACGCAGTAACACCGCTCGCATCCGCTCGGTCAGCCTCACCGCAAGCGAAGGCACCGACGGGCACAGCCAGTCGCGCACTGCGCGTCGCCGTCGCCAGCAGCGGCAGCGGCGTGATCAATCAGCACTTCGGGCATGCCCGCGAGTTCCTGGTCTATGAGGCCGACGCCCAGGACGTGCGCTTCATCGGCACCCGCCGCGTCGACGCCTACTGCACAGGCGACACGACCTGCGGCGAAGCCGAATCCGCCCTCGCGGGCACCCTGCGTGCACTCGAGGGCTGCGCCGCCGTGCTCTGCTCCAAGATCGGCATCGAGCCTTGGGACGCCCTCGAGGCTGCCGGCATCACGCCCAACGGCGAGTACGCGATGGAGCCGATCGAGACCGCCGTTGCCGCCGTCTATGCCGAGCTCGCCGCAAACGGCGCGCTCAGCCAGGCCGAGCCGATGAGCGCACTGAGCGCTTGAGCGCGTTGCAAGCAAGACGGTCGCGCGAAGACGAAAGAGCACCCCGAAGCGATTGGCCGAGCATCACCTTGTGAGTCTCGACGCAGACCGCCCAAGCACCACCGCCTCTGGGAAAGGCACGCCTGCAAACGGCTCGTCGCCTCCTCTTCGCGGCTACGCGGCCCGCGTGACACGCGGCCAGCAACAAGACTGAAGGAAACATCATGGCGTACCGAATCACTGATGGCTGTGTGAACTGCTGGGCCTGCGAGCCGCTGTGCCCAAGCCAGGCGATCCAAGCCGTTAAGCCGCATTTCATCATCGACCCGAGCCAGTGCAGTGAATGCGTCGGCGACTTCGCCGAGCCGCAATGCGCAAGCATCTGCCCGATCGAGGGCGCGATCCTCGATGCCAGCGGCATCCCCGTCAATCCGCCCGGCTCGCTGACGGGAATCCCACCCGAGCGCTGGAGCTTGGCCATGGCCGAGATCCGCGCTCGTTAAGCTGTTTTCGGCCCCGTTTAGAGCAATGACGACCGACTCCGCGGACTGAAGATGCCTGTGCCGGCCCGGAAACAGGCGCCTCGTCGTCCAAGGTGGCGACGCGCTATGAACCTTAGCGAGGCCTAGCCACAGAAGCGTCGCAAGACGGCGCCCGATGGTTCCAACCCCCCATCCCATTGCAACCAAGACCAAGAGGAATACACGACATGGCCAAGGCAAAAGTGACCTTTCAGGACATTGACCAAACCGTCAACGTCCCGGCCGGCATCCGCGTCATCGATGTCTCCGAGAAGATCGGTGCCGGCATCATCTACGGCTGCCGCGAGGGCGACTGCGGCACCTGCATGATGCACGTCGTCGAAGGCTGGAACAATCTGACCGAGCCCTCGGTGCTCGAAGAAAAGGTCTTGCGCGAGAACATGGCCAGCCGCCATGACCGCCTCGCCTGCCAAGCCCAGATCATCGGCGACTGCACCGTTAAACCAGCCTAACGCTCAACCGCACAACACAGGGCAGTGCTTCACTGCATTCCAACTCACCCCAACACGGAGCCCGACCAATGGCACTCGTGACCTTTTCCAACCCCGACTACAAAGACAAGACCGTCTACGCGGTCGCCGGCAGCCACACCGAGACCCTGCTCAAGATCGCCAAGGAGAACAAGATCCCGGTCCAATTCGACTGTCAGGACGGCGAATGCGGCCATTGCCTGGTGCGCGTGACCAGCGTCGACGAAAAGGACCGCATGGGCTATTTCTTGACCGATAAAGAGCAGACGGTGCTCAAGGAACTCGGCAAGCTGACGCAGGATCAAATCGACCAGCTTCATGTGGACGACATGCCGAGCGAATGGCGCCTGGCCTGCCAGATGATCGTTCGCGACGAAGACGTCCTGGTCGAGTACTGAGCCATGCCTGCGCCTGCTCGAGCGGCCCAAACGCCGATCAATAGCGCGAGCACCCGATCAGGGCCGGCCGATGACGGTGGCTCGGAATCGGTGCAGCGCACGGCATTGCGCTCCTTGCAAGTGCACCGGCCAGGACAGCAGGCGCAACCGCCGGCAGCGCATCAACGCGAGCACGGGCTTGATCAGGACGTCGCATACTGGCGGCACTGGCTTCTCAGCCATGCCACCGGTCGTGCCAATGACGCCATCATCGCCTCCATGCTCGCCAGTCAACGCCTCGGCCTCGGGGCCATGCCGAACTGGCTCGGTCTCACGCCCGAGGCCTTTGCGGACTTGATTGCCGATCACTTCCCGGCGCTGCGACAGACCTCGTTCCCGCAGCCCGGGCGCCAGCTCGACCCGGCCCGGGTCGATGAGCGCGACGAACTGGTTCGACTCTTGCTCAAGACACCGATGTTTAAGAGACCCATGTTTAAGAAACCGGCAGGTCGGCCTTCAGACGCGCCGACCCAGGCGACGAGCGATCCGTTCGCTGAGCCGTCCGCGCCGCGCTTAGGCGAGGAACCGAGCCCAGAGCAGCATTGGATGGCTGGGATCATAGCCGCTGGCTGCATGGGCAGCGATCATCTCTGGCAGGACCTCGGCCTGCTCCAACGCGCCGAGCTGAGCTTTCTGATGGCTCAGAATTTCCCGGCACTGGCAAGTCAGAACAGCCGCGACATGAAGTGGAAGCGCTTCTTGTACAAGCAACTCTGTGAGGCCGAGGGCATCTACACCTGCCGTTCACCCTCCTGCGAGGTCTGCGTCGACTATCATGCTTGTTTCGGGCCTGAGAACTGAATTCCTGCTGCTGGCCGAGAACGGCAGCGGCGATCTGATCAAGCGTCGCGCCATCGGTGCCTATCTGGGCCTCGCCGTTGGCGATGCGCTCGGTGCAACCGTCGAGTTCATGACCCCGCGCGAGATCCGCGACCAGTATCGCGAGCACCGCGACATCAAGGGCGGCGGCTGGCTTTGGCTACGCAAGGGCCGCGTCACCGACGATACCGAAATGGCACTTGCGCTGGGCGAAAGCATCCTCGCCGCGGGCAAGGTCGACGCCGAAGCCGCAGCCGAGGCCTTCAGCAACTGGATGCGCAGCAAACCGGTCGACATCGGCAATACCGTACGCCGCGGTATCTCTCATTACCGTCGAACTGGCGAGTGGAAGTCTCCCGAAAGCGCATTCGATGCCGGCAACGGCGCCTGCATGCGCTGCCTGCCAGTCGCCCTAGCCACGGTCGGCGCCGACGTCGACGACGTTGCCGAGGCCAATCGGCGCCAGGCCCACGTCACCCACAACAACCCGACCTCCGACGCCGGCACCCTCTGCGTCATCCGCATGGTGCAGGCCGGTCTGCTCGGTGGCACACGCAAGGATCTCAAGCTGCTGGCAGACGGACTGGTCGCTGAAGACCCGGTCTACGCGTACGACCGCAAGCGCATCGAGAACCCCAGCGGCTTCATCGCCGACACCCTGCGCACCGTGTTCCAGGCCCTGTTCGCGACAGAGGATCTCGAGTCTGCACTGATCGACGTCGTCAACCGCGGCGGCGATGCCGACACCACCGGCGCCATCCTCGGCATGATCGCCGGCGCCCTCTATGGCTCAGCCGCCCTCCCCGCGCGCTGGGTTCGGACTCTCGATCCGGAGACTCGCGACCGCTGCCTCGTACAGGCCCAGCAACTGCTCAAGCTAGCGCCGCTCTGCAGTGCACGCGCGGCGACTGGCTAAATGGTCGCGGTGGCATGGAGCTGCTTCATGGTCCACTTGCTGGTGTTGTAGAAGACGTAGCCCGCGGCCTCTTTCAGCGGCGCATCATCGAGCTCCGTCGCCTGCATCTCCTCGCGCTGGAAACGAACCTCCTCCAGAACCGCCGCCTTGCTCGGCTCCAGCAAGGTGTCGAGGCGACGCAAGACGACCATCGGCAGGATGACATCGCGATACTTGCCGCGAACATAGACATCGCGCAGACAGTCATCAGCAATGGACCAGATGAAGGAGATCAGTTTGTTGTGGGCGGCTTGGTTCACGATCGGTTGTTATTATCCTTGGTGCGGCCTCCAAAATAGTGGCGCACGTCTGTCTAACCGTATTCGTTAGCTGCCATTTTCATGCAGACGACCTTCTACATATTTGTGAAGGATACTGGCAACTAATGTTTGATACGGAATACCCTCGGCAAGGGCTTTTTTCTGTAACCCTCGGAGATCTTTTGAAGATAGACGGATATTAATCCGCGCATCTTTCTTAAACATGGCTTCGGCATACTCCTGATGCCGCTTCTGTGTCTCGGCTGCATCCTTCGCAGGTTTCACCTTACCGGATTCGTATGCCTCTAGAATCTCTCTTTCTTCTTGATCTAGCTCGCTCATTTCTTGGCACCTCGATACGCTTTGGTTGCCTTCCGACTCGGAATCACTGTCTTTAGGAAAACTTCCTCATCCGACTCGATAAACGGCACGAGGTAAACGTAATCCTCAATGGCAACCACATGGATTTGTTGCCCTGGGT
>NZ_JBUDPI010000291.1:0-4820 GCF_054919635.1 Halochromatium sp.
GGCCGGTAGTGGTGATGACCGCGCTCGGGGCACTGGCGATGCTGCTCACCCAGCCTCTGCACAACGCCGCGGTCGCCGTGGTGATGACCCCCACCGCCCTCACCGCCGCGAAGGCCATGGGGGCTGATCCGCGCCCGTTCGCGATCGCGGTGCTGGTCGGCGCCTCCGCCAGCTTCCTGCTGCCCACCGGGCATCCAGCGCCCTTGCTGGCACAGGGACCCGGCGCCTATCGCACCGCGGACTATCCTCGCTTTGGTCTCGGTCTCGCGGGGCTGACACTGGCGACGATCGCGTTTATCATCCCAAGGATCTGGCCATTGGAAGGTGCATGATGCACAAACAGAACCTCTTCTTCATCGGCCTAGACGACTCCAGATTGCAGCAGCTCGAGCAGCTGCCGCAAGCGGAGCATTGCGCGTTCCATCCGCTCCTTGAAGTCCATGCGATCCACGATCCCCTGCATTGCGACATGCGAGCGCTGATCCACGAGGCCGTGGATACCCTCGCTGGCTTCAAAGGCACCGTCGATGGCATCGCCAGCGATTGGGGCTTCCCGGCCAGCGCGCTGGTGCCGATCCTCGCAGCACGTTTCCGCCTGCCATCACCCCCGCTAGAGGCCGTGCTCAGGTGCGAGCACTGTTACTGGGGCCGCCGCGAGCAGGCCGAAGCCGTTCCTGAGCACGTGCCAAGCTTCCAGGCCTTCAACCCGCGCGATGACGACCTCCCCGAGCGGCTCGCTCTGGAGCCGCCCTACTGGATTCACCCCTTCGAATCCTTCCGCTCGGATCTGGTCTTTCCGGTCCATAGGCCGGAGCAGTTGGACGCGGCCCTGCCCCTGATCCGACGCCAAGAAGCACTCCTGAGCGAGCCTTTCCAGTGGATTCTGACGAATTTCGAGGTGCCGGCAGACATACGGCAGATGCGAGAGACCTTCCTCGCCGAGCCCATGATCGCAGGCGAGCGCTGCACGGTGGAGGGCTATATCCATGAGGGTGAAGTGCACGGCCATATCCTCGGCGGCGGCCTGGGTAACTCAGACCCTTTCTCCCTGTGTCGTAGCGATGAAGCCAACCCGCTGAGGCGTGAGGTCGAGAGCCGGGTGCTCGCGATTGCAGAGGTTGTACTGACGCGGATCGGTCTCGACAACGCACTCTTCAGTCTCGATTTCTTCTACAACCAGGACAACGATCATATCTGGCTGCTGGGGATCAACCCCGTTATCTCGCGGGCAGGCTCCGAGCGCTTCGAGCAGGCCCAAGGGATCTCGCCGCTCGGCGTCATGGTGGACCTCGCGCTCGGTCGCAAGCCAGTGGCGATCCAGCAAGACACCAAGCCGAGCATCGCCACAGCCGAGCCGAGGGCCGAGGACCCCGCCGACGGCGAGCCCGAGACCGCCACGCGCGTTGAGGCCGACGAGTAGAGATGGCCGGTGTTGGCCAGCGCCGAGTTGGCTGACAGCCGCATCCTGGTGGTCGACGACAAGGAGGACAACCTGGCCATGCTCGAGACGATACTGCGCGACGCCGGATTTGTTCACATCGATCTCGCCCGCAACAGCGATGAGCTCTTCGCGCAGCTAGGACAGGGCAGGCCCGATCTGATCCTGCTCGATATCCAGCTACCGAAACACGATGGCTTTGAGATCTGCGAGCAACTGCAGGCGAGCCTCGACCATGCAGAGATTCCGGTCATCTTCATCACCGCGATGCACAAGGACGCCAAGAGCATCGTGCGGGCCTTCGCCTCAGGCGGGGTTGACTTCTTGACCCGTCCGTTCTTACCGGAAGAGCTGATCGCGCGGGTACAGATCCAACTGCGTGTTGAGCGGCATTGGAGGCAGCTCGAGGAGCTGACTCGCATCGATCCCCTGACGGGCCTTCTGAACCGCCGCGCGATGAGCGAGCAGGTTGAAACGGAGCGGCGTCGCGCACTGCGCACCAGCTCGACCTACGCCTTGCTGCTGGCAGACATCGACCACTTCAAGCCTGTCAACGACAATAACGGCCATCACTGCGGCGACGCCGTGCTGTCCGCCTGCGCCAGGCTTCTCAAGGAGCGGGTCCGGCGCAGCGAACAGGTCTGCCGCTGGGGTGGCGAGGAGTTCTTACTCCTACTGCCGGACACCAATGCCGCAGGTGCCGCCGTGCTGGCCAACGCCCTGCGCTCGGCCGTGGAAGACAGCACGTTCACCTGCGATAACGATCGCACGCTGCGCGTCACCCTGAGCTTCGGGATCATGGCCGACAGTGGGGAATGCAGCGTCGAGGAATGCATCAGCAAGGCCGACGCCGCTCTGTACGCCGCCAAGCACGCCGGCCGCAATTGTTGCATCACCCATGCCGACGCGGTCGGTCGCTAGGCGCTGCGGCTGCTTTGTCGATTGGTGAGTAAGCAGGTTACTGGTGCTTGAGCCTTGCCGCTATCCCCTTCAGCGGGATGAACAAGGTCCGCCCCGCCCCTTCCACATCGAGACGGAAGAACCCATGGTGCTCATAGAAGACGACGGCCTGCTCGTCTTTGGCATCGACGACCAGAGCGAATGCGGCGATGTCCGACTCGATGACCCTGCGGACGGCATCCACCAGCATTGCAGAGCCGAGCCCCTGGCCTCGACATTCCTGATCAACCGCCAGACGGCCGACCCGCACGGCGGGGATGGCTGGATAAGGCGGAAGCTTGCGTGTTTTCTCGGCAGGGAGGTCCGGTAAGGCGATATGACAGGCCGAGAGCGTGTAGAAACCGCAGATACGCTCGGAGTCGCTGCAGAGCGCGACGTAGCATGCCGTTAGGCGGCGGCGGATATCCTGGGAGACCTGGCGGTGAAAATAACGGTCGAGCGCCTCGATCCCACAGCAGAACGAGTCGCGAGCCCTGTTCCCCAGTGGCTCGGTACGGAAGGAAACGGCTTTCAAGCCGGCCCCGTCGTGCGTTTGTAGCGATCAATCGCCCGCTCCATGGCGGACGCCAGAGGCGGCGGATCGATCAGCGCCTGCGCAAAGCGCAACTGGTCCTCATAGGACAAGGTGATCAGGTCGGCTTGAACAACCGTCTTTTCAGCGGCTTGACGCGCTGCCGTGACCACGAAATCCGACAACGACCGTCCCTCGATCTCCGCCGCCCGCTTTAAAAGGGCGTGAACGTCCGGACTGACTCGCGCCTCAAATCTTGCCTGTTTGCCCATCGTCGAACCTTTCTCGAAACGCCTACTCTTCGCCAAAATGTACGGTATTATTCCGTACATGACAAGAAAAGACCGCAGGGCAAGACCCTCAGCGTCAGCCTACCGCGCGAGCACAGGCTGGAGCCGAAGACGACGGGCCCGGTCTGAGGCGCTGGCCTTGATCGCGCCAATCATTCCGTTGATCTGGCCGCTTGAGGCTAGATGATGCCGCTGTTCATCGCGCCACATCATCTGTCGCTCGACTGAGCTCGCTGGAGAGGACAGCCTTCAGCCCGGCAATCCCAACCGGCTTGACGAGGTGGTGATCGAAGCCTGCCTCTTGCACGCGCCGGCAATCCTCATCGGCGCACCAGCCGGTCACTGCAACCAAGGTGAGCTGCCCGGGCGGGTACTGCGCCCGCACCTGACGCGCCAACGCATAGCCATCCATGTCCGGCATGCCAATGTCGGCCAGTATCACGTCGGGACGGAAGCGGGGTAGCGCCTCGAGCGCGTCGGCACCCGAGTAGGCAACCGCTGTCTTTGCCCCCAGGGTCTGAAGGAGCATGTCGAGGGAATCGGCGATGTCCTTGTTATCGTCGACGACGAGGATGCGGAGGTCGGCAACGCTGCCGGGCCGTTCGCCGACGGGCGCCTTCTCGGCGACCGGCGCCCGCTGGCTCAGGGGTAGGGTCACGGTGAAGGTCGCGCCCTGGCCCGGACCGTCGCTGCCCGCCGAGACGCTCCCGCCGTGCATCTCCACGAGGCGCCGGACCAACGTCAGGCCGATTCCGAGGCCGCCGCCACGACCAGCCTGTGCCTGGGAGAACATCTCGAAGACCTCGGGGAGCTGCTCGGGAGGAATCCCAATGCCCTCGTCGCGCACGCTGACCCGCACCTGCTCCCCTTGGCGTTCGGCGAGCACCCAGATGCGACCGTCGTCCTCGCTGAACTTGGCGGCGTTGTTCAGGAGATTGGCGAGTACCTGCACCAATCGGACCCGGTCGCCTTCGATGGGCAGCGGCTCCGGCGGCAGATCCACGCTGAGACGCTGATCGCCATGTCCAATCCCGATCTCGCTCATCTCCAGGGCCGATTCGATGATTTGGGCGAAGTCGATCTGCTCCTTGTGCAGCTCAATGTTGCCGCGGCTCACGCGAGAGACGTCGAGCAGGTCCTCGACCAGACGCGCCAGATGCGTGAGCTGGCGGTCCATCATCGCGAGCGCACGGTCGGTGGCGACCGGATCATCGCGCCGTTCCATGAGCAGGTCGACGCCGGTGCGCAGGGGCGCCAGCGGATTGCGCAGCTCGTGGGCCAGGGTCGCCAGGAACTCATCCTTGCGGCGATCGGCCTCCCTCAGCTGCTCCTGAGCTCGGCTGCGCTCGGTGACGTCGACAGCGACACCGGGGAAGGTCGCGGGGACCCCTTGATCATCGTGCTCGGCGCGCCCCCGGGCGAGAATCCAGCGCACCTGCCCGTCCGGGTGAACCACTCGGTACTCGGCTTGAAACGCCTCTGCGCGGGAGGCGGCGGTCTCAATGCCTTGCTCCATCCGCTCGCGGTCCTCCAGATGCATGCAGGCGAGAAAGGGCTCCAAGGGCAGCTCCCGCTCCTCGCCGCCAAGGCCGAAGAGTCGGAGCAGGTTGGCGTCGGCGAG
>NZ_JBUDPI010000292.1:0-4820 GCF_054919635.1 Halochromatium sp.
GAGCGGTTGTGGTTTCAGTCCATTGCGGGCCGCGACCTCGGTCGACTGCTTCCTAGAACACGCCCGGCGTGAGCCCCAAGCAGCCGGGCAACACGCGGGAGCAGGAGCAGCGTTTGCCAGGCAAGGCAATCATGCCGCTGTTGTCGCTGCAGCGACATTGGCTGAAATCGCTCATCGTGTTCACCCTGATTGCAGGGATTGGGCTGCCGGTCGCCTGGGTTAAAGGCACCGCAACCTATTACGCCGAAGCGGTCATACAGATCAATTTCCGTTACGCTGCCAATCTCCGAACGATGCAGGAGATCGAGACGCACTCGGACACACAGTACGTCCGACTCGTCCAACAGCAGATCCGAACCATCAACCGGTACGATGTGGTCAAACGAGCGCTTGATAGCCTCGGCGAAGAGCGTTGGCTCTGGCAGCTTCCCGATGAATCCGAGCGGAAGGCCATTCAGCGCCTGATGGGGGCGTTGCAGATAAGAGCCGTCCCCCAGACCTACCTGGTCACCATTGGGCTTGAAGACAAGAACCCGTATGTACCAGCGCTGCTCATCAACCCCGTCGTCAAGAGCTATATCAAAGAGGCGCGCTCAGAGATATTCGTCGGCGAAAAGCTTCGCGTCGAGAATCTCAGCCAGCAGCGAGAAGAGATCGAGGCCATCATCGACGACCTCTCGAAACAGCTCGAGGAGACGGCCGACCAGCTCGGGTTGGTGACCTTCGAGGAAGGTCTGCAAAACCCCTACGACCGAATGCTCGTCGATCTGCGCAGCGCCCTCTCGAATGCCCAGCAGAGAAGCGTCGTCGCCAAAGCTGAGCTCGACGCCATGGTCGGCAAGCATGAGCGCTTGCTCAAGTTATCGCTCGATGCCGAGGCACAGAAGATGACCGCCAACGACCGAGCACTCGGTGATCTTCGCGCCTACCTGTACCAGCGACGTGCGCAGCTGGTCCAGACGATGTCCGGCCTGAAGCCGACCCACGAGGGCAGGCAAGCGGCTGAACGCGAGCTCGAGCAGATTAATCAAGAGATCCTTCAAGCGACGCAAGACAAGGTTGCGGAGATGAAGGCAATACTTGAGGAGCGCCGACGCGCCGAGATGCGCTCCGAGCTCGCCGAGCTTGAGGCAAAGCTTGAGGAGGCAACCCGCGTGGAAGAAGCCTTGCAGCATCACGTCGAAGAGCGGACGCGTGAGGTCGCAGATTTCATGGAGGTCTATAGCAGGGGGCTCGGGATCAAGGAAGAGCTTGATCGGCAACGCCGGCAGCTGGTGATGGTCATGGATCGCATCGACGAGATCAAGATGGAGGAGAACGCGCCCGGTTATGTCCGCCTGATCTCATTGGCGGAGATGCCCGAGGAGCCGCGGTCGGGGGGGCGCAAGAAGATCTTCATGATGTTTCTGATCGTTGCGGGTGGCGCTGCCCTGATCCTCCCGCTCGCGCTCGATTTTCTCGATAGCCGCATTCGCACCCCAATCGACCTGCACCGAATCCTAGGCTTCGCGCCCAGTTCTTGGCTGCCCGAGATCCAAGACGAGAACGCACGCGTCCTATTCGACCAACAGATGGAGCGACTCGCGATCTCGATCTTTCGGGATATCGACCAGCGCGAGGAGGCGACTTGTTTCTTTGTGACGGCGATCCTCCCCGGCGCGGGCAAGACCTTTGTCATCTACCAGCTCGCGGATCAATTGCAGCGGCTTGGAATCGAGACCGTCGTTCTCTCCTGCGATCCATCGAATCGCAGCGCCTCATCGGAAGCAGCCGCACGGGAGATCGACTTTGCAGAAAACAAAAAGCGCAGTAAGTCGAAGAAAAACCATCGAAACCAGCAGATTGAGCCCACGCTGAATGTCGAGCCTGCTGCACAGGGATTGGTTGACCTCATGCGCAACACTGCCGATCTGGATCAAGTGATCATCCGCCGCGGGCCGGATCAAGCCGATTGGATTGGGTTCGGCAGCTATGCCGACGCCGATGAGCTCAAGAATGTCATGCGGTTGGAACAGGTGCTTGACGCGATCAAGACGCGGTACAGACTAACCTTGCTCGATGGACCCGCGATTCTGATGTCCGCGAACGCCGAGGCCATCGCCGGCATCTGCTACGGAACGCTGATTATCGTCGATTCCATCGACACACCGGTCAAGCAGCTCAAGCGCGCCCTTTCGATCATCGAGCGGGCTTCACCTGAGGTCGTCGGTGCGGTGCTCAATCAAGCGCCCCTGTTCAAGCGTAGCGGCTACTTCAGTCAGCTTGCGAAAGCTCTGGCACACTACCGATCCGAGCAAACGGACTCATTGAACAAGCAGAGCTGACACCGCGATGGATAACCCAGAGCCGACGCCGACGCATGCGCGCAGTCCACTGCTCTATGTCCTGCACAGTGGCAATCTCTACGGCACCGAGCGGATGGCAATTGCGACCGCGGCCCGACTCCGCGGGGAATTCCTGACCACTATCGTGGCACCTCCTGGTCCCGCATTGGAGGCCGCCGCCGCCCAAGGGCTCGAGGCACAGCCGTTCGCCGGTGCCAAATCCCTGGTGCCGATCATTCGGCGCTTCCTCGCCCGCAGCGACGCGCCGACAGCGGGCAGCGACCCGCGCCGAGTCTTCGTGGCCACCGGGGTCAGCCACTCGCTTCTGTTCTGGGCACTCAGCCGCTTCTCGCGGCAGCGCTGTGCGCATCTCCACCTGGTGCACGGGGGCACAGACGAGCGCCTCAGCTATGGGCGTAAGCGGCTGCTCAATCGTCTCGGGGTCCGATTCGTGGCGGTCTCAGCGTTCGTGCGCGAGCGGCTACTCGCGTACCGGGTCCGTGAGGATCGAATCAGCGTGATCGAGAACTTCCTCGATGACGGCTATGCCGCCACCCTGCCGCGGCGACGCGCGGAACGGCCCTGGGCGCTTGAGCAGATTCGCATCATCTCGCGCGTGGATCCGATCAAGCGCATCGATCTGCTGTTCGCCGCCGTCGACCTCGAGCCCGCGCTGGCGCGCTTGCAGTTCAAGGTCTACGGCGAGGGTTGGGACTACGAGGCCTTGCGTGATCGCGCGCGCGCCTCCTATCCGATGATCGAGCTGGCCGGTTTCGATCCGCGGGCCGTCGAATGCCTGCGCGACGCCGATCTGCTGCTGCATCTCTGCCCGGTCGAGCCCTTTGGGCTCGCGATCTTGGAGGCGATGACTGCCGGCGTGCCGGTGCTCGGTCCAGACAGAGGCGGCGCTGGCAGCCTGGTCCGCGACGACGTCTCCGGCTTTCGATTCAGCGCCGATGATCCGCGTGCGCTGGCCGCACGGCTGCTCGCGATCGGCGAGCTCGAGCCCCCCCGACTCGAGCAGGTGGTCAAGGAAGCGCGGCAGCTCTTGTCCACCCGCTTCAACCCTGTCGCCCGTTCCCG
The DNA here is from genome assembly GCF_054919635.1 of Halochromatium sp. Classification (NCBI taxonomy): domain Bacteria; kingdom Pseudomonadati; phylum Pseudomonadota; class Gammaproteobacteria; order Chromatiales; family Chromatiaceae; genus Halochromatium; species Halochromatium sp. The sequence continues at coordinate 3,408 of NZ_JBUDPI010000292.1, forward strand.
AGACTATCGAGAACTGATCCTGAAGGAGCTGCAATGAGCGCTGATAAGCAAGCCACGCACCACCAGGACGCCCCCGCAGCGCTCGCGGTGGTCGTAATCGGCCGCAATGAAGGCAGCCGGCTGACCGCCTGCCTAGAGTCCGTTCAGGCCATGGCACCGATCGGCGGAGCGGTCGAGATCCTCTACGTCGACTCGGCTTCGACCGACGACAGCGTTGAGCGCGCCGCGGCCCTGGGCGTGCGCGTGATCCGCGTCCAGCCGCAGCGCCCGACCGCCGCCATCGGCCGCAACGCTGGTTGGCGCGCGGCCCGGGCACCGCTCATCCTGTTCTTGGACGGTGATACCCTGCTCGACCCGCAGTTCGTGACACGCGCCCTGCCCGCCTTCGATGATCCGACGATTGCCGGCGTCAGCGGCAACCGGTGGGAGAGCCGACCGCAAGACTCCTTTTACAACCGAGTGCTCGATCTCGACTGGCGCGGCGGGGCCGGCGAGGTCGACTACTGTGGCGGGGATGCACTGATCCGGCGCGACATTCTGGAACGCGTCAACGGCTTTGACGAGACCCTGATCGCCGGCGAGGAGCCGGACATGTGGCGGCGCATCCGCGCGCTCGGCTTCAAGGCCTGGCGGCTCGACATACCAATGACCAGCCATGACCTGGCGATGACGCGCTGGGCCCAAGACTGGCGGCGCGCCACCCGCACCGGCCACGCCTACGCCGAGGTCTCGGCGCGATACCGCGATACGGAGCTAATGCTTTGGGCGGGCACGGCGCGGCGCAATCAGGTCCATGCGGGCATCTTGATCGGCAGCCTGGCGGGCGCTCTCCTACTGACCCTACTGCTCGCCAGCCCCTGGCCCGTCATCGGCTGGCTGCTTCTGCTGCTGACCGTGGTCGCGCGAACGGCCTGGCGCCAGCGCTGGCGCGGCGCTGACGGCTGGACGCTGTTCTTGTACGGAATCCACTCCCATCTACAGCAGATCCCAATCTTTGTCGGCCAGCTCGGCTACCTGCGCGCTAGCCGTTCCGGGACTCGCCGCGGCCTTATCGAGTACAAGCAATGAACGCCTCCGATCACCAGTCCACCCAGGCCTCCAACACCCGAACACCGCGGCTGCTGATGTCAGCCTACCAGTGCGGGCCCGGCATGGGCTCGGTCTCCCAGATCGGGTGGGAATGGTACGCGCGCATGGCCCGCCGGCTGCCGGTCACCCTGCTGACCCATGTGCGCAACCGCACAGCCCTCGAGGCCGAGGGCGCACCCCTGACCGGCTCCGAGATCCTCTATGTCGACACCGAGTGGTTCGCCGGCCCGCTCTATCGGCTGGCATCGCGGATGTTCCCGAGCAGCCAGCACGCTGTGTTCCTGCTCTCGTCGCTGGACTTCTATGTCTCCGACCGGGCAGCCT
>NZ_JBUDPI010000293.1:0-4799 GCF_054919635.1 Halochromatium sp.
CACCACCGGGTCGCATGCCGATCCTAGTCCGCGGCGGCAGTTGCTTGACGCTCGGGCCACGACGACAATCGACACGAGAGCCGTTGACCGAGCTGATCTTGGATGCCTATCCAGACGATGAGCACGATGGATCTTGGACGCTGATCGAAGACGCCGGCGATGGCAAGGACGATGGCAAGGACCCGCAAGCCGAAACCGCGTTAACGGTGACAACCGGACCCGCGGGACCGACGCTCATGATCGGACCGCGCCAGGGCGGCTGGCAGCCGCATCCGCGCACCCTCGTATTGCGACTCCATGTGGCTCAGCACCCGGCGCACGTCCTGCTCGACGGCCTCCCGGTAGCTGACTGGCGCTGGGATCAAGCAGCTCACGCAGTCGTGGTGTCGCTCATCGACGACGGCAAGGCGCACCAGCTGCGCCTGGTAGGATGATCCAAGGCTTTCGCGAATCACCGCTCGAGCTGCGGACGCTCCGGATCGGTCCAGTCGAGGTGGAAGAAGCGCCCGCGAGGCTGATCGACGCGCTCATAGGTATGGGCGCCAAAGTCGTCGCGCTGGGCCTGGAGCAGGTTCTGCGGCAGGCGTGCCGAGCGATAGCTGTCGTAATAGGCCAGCGAGGCCGCGAAGGTTGGCGCTGGTACGCCCTGCTGCGCCGCCAGGGCAACGACCTTGCGCCAGTGGGGCTGGGCGTGGTCGATGGCGGCTTTGAAATGCGGGTCAAGCAACAGATTGGCCAGATCTGGCTCAGGCCGATAGGCCTCAGCGATCTTCTCTAGGAAGTCTGCGCGGATGATGCAGCCGCCGCGCCAGATCCGAGCGATCTCGCCAAGGTCGAGCGTCCAACCATACTCCGCCTGGGCAGCACGCATCAGCTCGAAACCCTGCGCATAGGAGCAGATCTTGGCGCAATAGAGGGCGTCGTGGATGGCCTCCAGCAAGGCTTCTCGGTCCTCCTCAGCAGGCGGCTTGCTGGCTGAATGAGAGGTTGGACCTTCGAGGATCTGGGCCGCCTCGACGCGCTCCTCCTTGAAGGCGCTGATGCAGCGGGCGAAGACCGCCTCGGCGATGGTCGGTGCCGGCACGCCCATATCGAGGGCATTGATACTGGTCCACTTGCCGGTCCCTTTCTGGCCAGCGGCATCGAGCACGATATCGACGAAGGGCTGGCCGGTCACCGGATCGAACTGCTGCAGCACGTCGGCGGTGATCTCGACGAGATAGGAGTCGAGCACGCCATCATTCCAGCGCTCGAAGGTCTGTCCGATCTCGGCCGGGCTCATGCCAGCGAGGCGCTGCATCAGGTCATAGGCCTCGCAGATCATCTGCATGTCGCCGTACTCGATGCCGTTGTGGACCATCTTCACATAGTGTCCAGCGCCATCGGGGCCAATATAGGCGGTACAGGGCTCGCCGCCTTCCACCGGCTTACCGCGCTCGGCGCCGAGCAGCGGCTTGCCGGTCTCAGGATCGACCTTGGCGGCGATTGCCGTCCAGATTGGCTCCAGCGCCTTCCAGGCATCCTCGCGCCCACCGGGCATCAGCGAGGGTCCAAAGCGCGCGCCCTCCTCGCCGCCGGAGATTCCGCTGCCGATGAAACGCAGGCCGCGCTCGGCGAGTCGCTGCTCGCGCGCGATGGTGTCGGTCCACTTGGCGTTACCGCCGTCAATCAGGATATCTCCCTCGTCGAGCAGGGGGATCAGCTGATCGATGACGGCATCGGTGCCGCTACCGGCCTTGACCATGATGATGATCTTGCGTGGCCGCTCCAATGAGCGCACCAGATCCTCCAGCGTCGCGCAGCCGACCAGGCCGCCGGGCGTGTCCGGATGGTTGTCAACGAAGGCATCCATCTTCTCGGTGGTGCGGTTATAGACCGAGATGCGAAAATCGTGATCGGCAATGTTGAGTGCTAGGTTCTGGCCCATCACCGCCAGACCGATGAGGCCGATATCGGAGGGTTGGTCGTTTGCTGCCATGGTGACATCCTCTTCTGTTCGTCAAACCGAGCTCAGCTGGAGCATTGGCCAGGAGCATTGGATTGCACTGGACTACTTGAGGCCGCTTAAAGCAGCAACATGCGGGCCAGTATCAACGCGCGCTCGATACTGGGCATGTCTTGTGCTTTGCTTCTGGAGATGGGCGACTGTTGCTCGACCGTCTGCATCAGCAATGCAGCGCTCCGGTACCCCTCCGCTCACCAGCAAGGCTCGGACCACGACCCTCTCAGATCGGACATCGCCATGCCAAACATGCAGATCAGCCCCTGGGACCTGGCCGTCGTCGCCGTCTATGTGATCGGCACACGGCTCCTGTTCGGTTGGTGGGCAGCGCGCACCGCCCGCAAGGGCGCCGAAGGCTACTTCCTCGGCGGCCGGGCGCTGCGCTGGCCGATCATCGGTCTATCCTTCTACGTCGCCAATATGAGCGGAGGCAGCTTCGTCGGCCTGCCCGGCAGCGGCTACAACGACGGCATCGCCGTCTACCATTACGAATGGCTGCCAGCGGTGATCCTGGTGCTGTTCGTGCTGTTCCTGCTGCCGCTCTATCTGCGCGCGCGCATCTACACGGCCCCGCAGTTCCTCGAGGCCCGCTTCGGCCGCGAGCCGCGGCTGGCGTTCTCCGGCTTCTTGCTGGTTGCCGTGACGCTGATCGACGCGCCAGCATCGCTCTATGCGGGCGCCATGGTCGGCCAGGCCCTGTTCCCATCGGTGCCGATGTGGCCGCTGCTCGCGGCAGGTGCGCTGATCGCCGGGGTCTATATCTTCTTCGGCGGTCTCAGTGCCGTGGTCATCAATGATGCGCTGCAGGCCGCCATGATCATGATCGGCGGCACACTGGTGCTGGTGCTGGCCTGGCAGGCGGTGCCATCCTGGGATGCGGTCGTCCAGGCGGCGCCACCCGATGCGCTGCACCTGATCCGACCCGCTGACGACGAGCTCCTGCCCTGGCCGGGCATCTTCACCGGCGTGCTCGTCATCGGCGTCTACTTCTGGTGTACCAATCAGTTCGTCGTGCAGCGCGCCCTGGGCGCCCAAGACCTGGATCACGGCCGCTGGGGCGCGCTGTTCGCCGGGCTGCTGAAGCTGCCGAACCTGTTCATCCTGGTCATGCCCGGGGTGCTGGCGGTCGCCCTCTACCCAGAGCTTGAGCGGCCGGATCTGGTGTTCCCAACCATGGTCGTGGATCTGCTGCCGGTGGGTCTGCGCGGCCTGCTGCTGGCTGCCTTCGTCGCCGCGATCCTGTCCAGCCTGGAGGCGATCTTCAACTCGTCGGCGACCCTGTTCACGATGGACTTCGTGCGCACCTTCCGCCCGCAGACCAGTGACCAAGGGTTGACCCGCTGGGGCCGGTGGTCAACGGTCGGCTTCATGATCGCGGCGATCCTGTGGAGCCCGATCGTGCTGCAGTTTCCAACCCTGTGGCAATACCTGCAGTCGTTCATGTCCTATATCACGCCGCCGGTGACGGCCGTGTTCATCATCGGCATCTTCTGGCCGCGGGCGAACAATGCCGGTGCCTTGGCAACGCTGGTGATCGGGGTGCCGCTGGGCATCCTCGGCTGGGCCACCAACGAGCTGCTCGACTGGCTGCCGCTCCAATACCTCTATGCAGCCGGAATCATGTTCGCGCTGAGCGCCTTGATCTTGGTGACCGTGAGCCTGGCAACAGCACCGCCGGACCCGGACAAGGTGCAGCGCTGCACCTGGCGTCCAGCGCTATGGCGACAGGAGAGCCAAGATCTGGCCGGCACGCCCTGGTACGCAAACTATCGCTACATGGCGCTCGGGTTGACGTTGCTGGCGGCTGCGGTCGTGGTCTGGTGGTGGTGAGCAGTCTCCGCCATCGTCTACAGATCGAGACCGCATCGGGCGGGACGAGCGCAACGCCGTCGGACCACCCTGAATCGGAGCCCAAATCGGAGGTAGCACCATGGCAGCACCCGTCGTCGTCATCACCGGCAGCACCAAAGGTATCGGATTGGCCATGGCCCATGCCTTTCTGAGCCGCGGTTGCCGGGTGGTCGTCTGCGGCCGTGATGCGGAGCGTGTCGAGCAGACCGTCGACTCCCTTGGGACGCAGACGATCCGGGAACGCATCCTGGGCCAGGCCTGCGATGTGGGCGATCCGGATCAGGCGCAAGCGCTCTGGGACGCGGCGATCCGGCACTTCGATCGCGTCGACATTTGGATCAACAACGCCGGCCTCAATTCGATCGAGCAGGATTTCTGGCAGCATGATCCGGAGCCGATTCAAGCCGTGATCCAGACCAACCTCTTGGGAACCCTCTACGGCTCCCGGGTCGCTGCTCGGGGCATGATTGCCCAAGGTCATGGGCGCATCTATGCCATGGAAGGCTGGGGCAGCGGCAACGAACGGCGCCGCGGCAGCACACTCTATGGCACCAGCAAGGCCGCGATCCGCTATTTCGCCCGCTCGATCACCGCCGAGCTGCGCTCGACACCGGTGCAGTTCGGCACCCTCAATCCCGGCCTGGTTGACACCGACCTACTGGCCCTGAGCACACGGTCTGGACGCGAAGGCCAGGTGAAGCGTTTCCTCAATCTCCTCGGCGATCGACCAGAGACGGTGGGGCCGGCATTGGCCGAGCAGGTGCTGGCCGATCGCCGTCACGGCTCGCGTATCGTCTGGCTGACGCCTTGGCGCATCCTTGGACGGTTGTTGCTGGCACCCTTTCGCAAACGCCACATCGCCGATTGAGCTTCGACTACCCCACATGCGCTGACGTGATCGACCGGGGTTCGGATCTGGTGTTGCCGACGGCCAGCCATTGCGTCG